>JAIRRG010000169.1 GCA_031256095.1 Desulfobulbaceae bacterium | reverse complement strand
TTCGTTCCTCGCAACGACAGTTAAATAGATGTTCCCTTATTTTATTTTTTTATTATTTGACGGCGGCCCCCGCCACTCAGTGAGGAGGAAGTGTGACGACAGCGATTCAAGAAGTCTACAAGCCGAAGCATAACGTCCGGGTGATCACGGCCACTTCGTTGTTTGATGGTCATGACGCCTCGATCAACATCATGCGCCGGATTCTCCAGGATACCGGGGTCGAGGTGGTGCATCTGGCCCATCATCGTTCCGTGCAGGAATTGGTTGACGCCGCCATCCAGGAAGACGCCCAGGGCATCGCCATGACCAGCTATCAGGGCGGCCATGTTGAATCTTTCAAATACATGATCGACCTCTTGAAGGAACGGGCCGCTTCCCATATCAAAGTCTTTGGCGGCGGCGGCGGCGTCATTGTTCCTGACGAGATCAAGGATTTGGAAGCCTACGGCGTCTGCAAAATTTACTCGCCGGAGGATGGGGCAATGCTCGGCCTCCAGGGCATGATCAATCATCTGGTCAGTCAAATTGATTTTTCGACGCTGCCGTATCACACGCTGAACACGGACAAGCTCAATGCCGACAATTTCAGCGAGGTTTCCGGTTTCATCACCGCCGTGCAGCAGGCCAAGGCCGAAGCCAAGACCGAGGCCAAGGCGGGCAAGGGAGAAAACCTGGCGGCTCTCATGGCGCGGCTCAAGCCCTTAATCGACCGGCACAATCCGCCGGTCATCGGCTTCACCGGCACCGGCGGCGCTGGCAAATCGTCGCTTACCGATGAAATCCTGTTGCGCTTTTTGCACGATATTGACGGTATCCGCATCGCCGTCATCTGCTGTGACCCCTCGCGCCGCAAAAGCGGCGGCGCCCTGCTTGGCGACCGCATCCGCATGAACGCCATCGGCGCCTCTTCGCGCATCTATATGCGCAGCCTGGCTACCCGCGATTCGTCGACCGAGGTGGCCGAGGCCCTGCCGGAGGCGGTGGCGGTGGCCAAGGCCGCCGGTTTTGACCTGATCTTTGCCGAAACAGCCGGCATCGGTCAGGGCGATTCGCAAATCACCGATGTCGCCGATATTTCGATGTACGTCATGACCAGCGAGTTCGGCGCCGCCTCGCAGCTGGAAAAGATTGATATGCTCGATTACGCCGACATCATCGTCGTCAACAAGTTTGAAAAGCGCGGCGGTGAAGACGCCCTGCGCGATATTCGCAAACAGGTGAAGCGCAACCGCAAGATATTTGACGCCAAGGATGAAGACCTGCCGGTCTACGGCACCATCGCCTCGAAGTTCAACGACGACGGCGTCACCGCCCTGTATCACGGCCTCATTGACACGCTGGCGGTGAAAACCAAGCTGAAACTGACCTCGAAGCTGCCGCGCCCGGCGGGCAAAACCTCGTCGTCGAAGACGATCGTCATCCCTGGCGAGCGCGTGCGCTATCTCGCCGAAATTTCGGAAAGCGTGCGCAAATACCACAAAACCACCGTCCAGCAGGCGGCGGCGCTGCGCCGGAAAAAACATCTGCTGACGGCGGCGGAGATCATCCGCGAAACCCGCCCGGACGGCAACGAGGAAGCCATGGCCACCCTTTTCAACCTGGCCGACACGCTTGGCCCACAGGTCATGCCGGAGACGGAAAAGCTGGCGGCTTCCTGGATGGAAGTGAAAAAGCAGTATTCCGGCAACGACTATATCTATACCGTGCGCGGCAAGGAAATTCGCGTGCCGCTCTATACCGAATCGCTGGCCCACTCAAAAATCCCGAAAATCTCGCTGCCGCGTTTCCATGACGAGGGCGACATCTACAGTTGGCTGCGCCGGGAAAACCTGCCGGGATTTTTCCCTTACACCGGCGGTGTTTTCCCGCTGAAACGCACCGGCGAAGACCCAACCCGCATGTTCGCCGGCGAAGGCGGCCCGGCCCAAACCAACCGCCGCTTCAAGCTGGTGTCGGCCAACTACGCCGCCAAGAGGCTGTCCACCGCCTTCGATTCGGCGACGCTGTACGGCTGGGATCCAGATCTCCGCCCGGATATTTACGGCAAGATCGGCACCTCCGGCGTCAGCATCTGCACGCTTGACGATATGAAGGTTTTGTACGGCGGTTTCGACCTCTGCCTGCCGACGACTTCCGTCTCCATGACCATCAACGGTCCGGCGCCGATCATCCTGGCCATGTTCATGAATACGGCCATCGACCAGCAACTGGACAAATTCCGCGAGGAAAAGGGCCGCGCCGCCGAGCCAGCGGAAGAGGCGGACATCCGCGCGGGAGTTTTGAAAAATGTCCGCGGCACCGTTCAGGCCGACATTTTGAAAGAGGATCAGGGCCAGAATACCTGCATCTTCTCAATCGATTTCGCCCTGAGGATGATGGGCGACATCCAGGAATACTTCGTCGCCAATCAGGTGGGCAATTTCTACTCGGTGTCGATTTCCGGTTACCACATCGCCGAGGCCGGGGCCAACCCAATTACGCAATTGGCCCTCACTCTCTCGAATGGTTTTACCTACGTCGAATACTATCTGGCCCGTGGCCTGCATATCGACCAGATTGCGCCCAACCTGTCGTTTTTCTTTAGTAACGGCATGGACCCGGAATACACGGTCATTGGCCGTGTCGCCCGGCGCATCTGGGCGGTGGCCATGCGCGACAAATACGGCGCCAACAAGGAATCGCAGCGGCTGAAATACCACATCCAGACTTCCGGGCGGTCGCTGCACAGCCAGGAGATTCAGTTCAACGATATCCGCACCACCTTGCAGGCTTTATGCGCCATTTACGACAACTGCAACAGCCTGCACACCAACGCCTTCGATGAGGCGATCACCACGCCAAGCGGCGAATCGGTGCGCCGCGCCCTGGCGATTCAGTTGATTATAAACCGCGAGTGGGGCCTGGCGAAAAATGAGAATATGAATCAGGGCAGCTTCATCGTTGACGACCTGACCGATCTGGTCGAGGAGGCCGTTCTCGCCCTATTTGACCAGATCACCGAGCGCGGCGGCGTGCTCGGGGCGATGGAAACCGGTTTTCAGCGCGGCAAGATTCAGGAAGAATCCATCTACTACGAACACTTGAAGCATACCGGCGACTATCCGATCATCGGCGTCAATACCTTCCGTAACCCGGAGCACGACGCCGTGGCCGAAACGGCCAGGCTGGAACTGGCCCGCGCCACTGATGAGGAAAAGCAGTCGCAGTTGGCACGGCTGGCCGATTTCCAGAAGCGTCATACCAGCGAAGCGCCGGCGGCCCTGCGGCGACTGAAAGAGGTGGCTCTGTCCGGCGGCAACATCTTTGCCGAGATGATGGATACCGTCCGCCATTGCAGCCTCGGGCAGATCACCGGCGCCCTGTATGAAGTCGGCGGCAAATACCGCAGGAATATGTAAAGAAGGCAAGGGGACGGAAGGCGTATTTCCGTCCCCTTAAAGCAAACAACAACGAAAATTTAAAACGTCAGGCATGACGCCAAAAATCAGCGTCATGGCCAAACGCCAATAGCGGTAATCTCCAAAAGTCAGGATCGCCGCCGTGATTGGCGCTTGGCGATGGCTTGCTGGTGTGTCTTTGTTCATGCCTCTTGTCGCTGATTTAACCCATTTATGCATGACTCGCTGCCACCTCAAACCAAAGGAGAACTCATATGTCCCCTGTATCGATTGAACCCGTTGAAAACGCCTACGCTTTTCCCCTCCTGATTGGGCAGTTGCTGCATCGGCCACGGGCCGTGGCCCAAGATCAGGAAATTGTCTACGCCGATGTCATGCGCTACCGTTATCGCGATTTTTTCGCGCGTCTCCATCGCCTGGCTCATACCTTGCATGACTTGGGCGTGCGGTTTGGCGATACCGTGGCGGTAATGGATTGGGACAGCCACCGTTATCTCGAATGCTTCTTCGCCGTGCCGATGATGGGCGCGGTCTTGCAAACCGTCAACGTCCGCCTGTCGCACGAACAGATCCTTTATACCCTGAATCACGCCGAAGCCGATGTGGTGCTGGTCAACCGCGTCTTTCTGCCGATCATCGCCGCCATTGGCAAGGAGCTGCAAACCGTCAAACACTTCGTCGTCCTGGAGCATGACGAGGACGAAGCCCTGCCGGAAGGCTTCGCCGGCGAATACGAAGCGCTGTTGGCAAGTGCCGCCGCCAGCTACGATTTCCCGGAATTCGACGAAAACACCCGCGCCACCACCTTTTACACCACCGGCACCACCGGCCTGCCCAAAGGCGTGTACTTTTCCCACCGGCAACTGGTGCTGCACACGCTGAGCGGCTTGGCGGCTTTGGCTTTGCTGGCTCCACAACAGGGCGGCCTGCACCGCGACGAGGTGTATATGCCGATGACGCCGATGTTCCACGTCCACGCCTGGGGCATGCCTTATATCGCCACGCTGGCCGGGGTCAAGCAGGTCTATCCGGGGCGCTATCTGCCCGACACCCTTCTCAAACTTAAAGAGCGTGAAGGTGTTACCTTTTCCCACTGCGTCCCGACCATTCTGCAAATGCTCCTCTGCTATCCGAAAAGCGCCGATGTTGATTTGCGCGGCTGGAAGATAATCATCGGCGGCTCGGCCATGTCGCCGGCCTTGGCGGAATCGGCCAAAGCGCGGGGCATCGACGTCTTTACGGGATATGGCATGTCGGAGACCTGCCCATTGATTACCTTGGCGGGCTTGCCGCGGCAGGAAATCGGCGGCGAGCGGGATACCGCTCTGCGCTGTAAAACCGGTCTGCCGCTGCCCCTCGTTGAAATCCGTGTCGTCAATCCCGAGATGGAAGATATCGCCCACGACGGCAAGAGCACCGGCGAGGTGCTGCTCCGTTCGCCATGGCTGACCCAAGGCTATTTGAAAAATCCGGAGCAATCGGCCATGCTGTGGGATGGCGGCTATCTGCACACCGAGGATATTGGTCACATTGATGAAAGCGGCTGGCTGCAAGTTACCGACCGCATTAAAGATGTGATTAAAACCGGCGGCGAATGGCTGTCGTCGCTGACTCTCGAAAACATGATCTCCGCCCACCCGGCGGTGGCGGAAGCGGCGGTCATTTCCATCAAAGATGACAAGTGGGGCGAACGCCCGATGGCCCTGGTGGTGAAAAAACCAGGGGCCGAGGTCACCGATGCCGATCTGCGGAAAATTTTCGAGGAAGCGGCAGCGGCGGGAAAAATCTCCCGCTTCGGCATCATTGAGCGTATTGAGTTTGTTGAGGAGCTGACCAAGACCAGCGTCGGCAAACTGAACAAACGGGCGATGCGCCGCGACTATGAAGCTTGAAATCATGATACAGGGGCAAGCGCGCCGTTCTCGCTGTGGTTCACGATAAGCGATGGCCTCCATGGCATCGCCTCCTGTCTTCGGCGTTTGCCAACGGCGCTCCCGCCTTATCTGGGGAATTATCCCTTTAACTTGCAAATCTTTTTAGAGGAGAGAAACATGACCAACAGGCTAACTCAAATTGGCAAATGGGCGGCATCGCTGTTATGCGCGCTGGCCGTAAGCGGCTGTGGATGTAAACCTGATTTTTTTTTCTCCTCCACCGGAGAGTGCGTAGCTGTCGCAGCTGGAGTGGTGCTTTTAGCGCCTGTCTGGGTGCCCGCCGTTTTGATATCCAAGGCCGTGGATGAGCATAGTCTAAATAAATATAACAATGAAGCGCGCGCCGAAAACTGGCGGCTCTTACAGGCCGAAGACCCGGCAACTGTCGCCGCCTGCGTTATTGGCTGCGATGTGCCTTTGGTTTCAGCCAATGCTGAGGAACAGCGACAGCGGGAGGTCTACTGGCACGGTGTTGACCTGGTCATTGCCTGGTGGGGCAAAGACCCGCGGCCTGCCCAAATTCCCGCCTTGATGGTTGCCTATCTTAGAAAAGGCGAGAGTCTGATGCAATCCGACCCGGCGCGGGCGGATTCTCTCTTGCGCCAGGCCGCTGCCTGGTCCACGGATCCACGCATCGTCGAAGGATTAGAAGCGAGCGAGTTTGGCGCTACGGACCGTCACGGCCACTACCGTAACGGCGGCTACTATGACAACGATATTGCCAAATCAATCCAGAAAAATCTCATGATCTTGCGCTACCGAGGTATTGCCGGGCGCCAGCCCGACCTGAATATATTGAAGGATCGCTGCCAGGCAATAGCCGCTTGGCCCCCCGCATGGCGTGACGGAGAGGACAAGAGTATAAGCAAAGAACATTTATCCTCGGCTTGCGGGTCCGCTTACCGTGAGCTGTTCGGAAAAGAGTGGTCGGACAAGCTGCCCGTCATCATCGATAGCGTGATCGACCCGTTGAGCAAGCAAGAGAGACAGACGCCGCAAACTTCGAACGAATCCAGCAAGCCAGCAGGCAAGTGAAGTGTGTTGCCAAGCTCTTGCGCGGCGGCTCATGACTGACCGAAGGCTACCTGAAAAATTCGGAACAATCGGCCATGTTGTCGGATGGCGGCTATCCGCGCGCCCAGGATATTGACCATCTGGAGGAAGACTCTTTTTCTCTATTAACGTTTGGCGGCTGAAAAAAGCGGAGCTTTCACTCTTAAAAGCAAGGAGGTTGTCAAAATGGCTGGCGTATTGCAAGGAATCCGGGTGCTGGATATTTCCCGGCTGCTGCCGGGGCCGTATTGCAGCATGATGCTGGCCGACCATGGCGCCGAGGTGATTGCCGCCGAGGACAGGAAATTTCTCGCTGATGATATGTTTTATCCCGATCTCTACCGCAACAAACGGCATATGTCGCTGAATCTCAAATCGGCGGCGGGCAGGGAAATTTTTCTGACCCTGGCGGCGAAAAGCGATGTTGTCCTCGAAGGCTTTCGGCCCGGCGTCACCAAGCGGCTTGGCGTCGATTATGACGCGGTCAGCAAGATAAATCCTGGCATAATATACTGCTCAATCACCGGCTACGGCCAGACCGGGCCGTATCGGGACCGTAGCGGTCACGATGTCAATTTTTTAAGCGCCTCCGGAGTGTTGGATCTGATTGGCGCGCCGGAGGAGCCGCCGTCGATCCCCGGGGTACAGATCGCCGACATCGCTGGCGCCATGAACGCGGCCATGGGCATTGTCCTGGCTTTGCTCGAACGCGGTCAAAGCGGCCAAGGCCAGTATCTCGACATTTCCATGACCGACTGCCTGCTCGGCTTCATGACGCTGCCGGCCATTCTGCGGCAAGAAAAGGGTCTGGAAATGCGCCGTTCCGAGCATCTTCTGTCGCACCGTTACGCCTGCTACTCAACGTACGCCACCGCCGACGGGCGCAGTTTGTCTTTGGCCGCCCTTGAGCCGCGTTTCTGGAACAATCTCTGTCAAGGTTTGGGCCTGACTGAATATATGCCGCTGCAATTCGACGAGGGCAGGCGGCTGGAGATCATCGCCCGTTTCCGCGAAATTTTCCTGACTAAAAATTTGTCGGCGTGGGATACGATTTTAACCGAACTTGATGTCTGTTACGCCCCCGTGACTACACTCACGGATGTCTTCGCCTCGCCGCTGTTCGCGGCGCGAGACATGCTTTGCCGCCACCAGCACGCCGACGGCCAGGAAAACGTTGCCTTCGCCAGCCCGATCAAACTGAGCCGGACACCGGCACCGCCGTACCGCCAGCCGGTGAGTTTTGGCGCAAATACCCGCGAGATTCTTGGCGAGCTTGGCTATGGCGACAAAGAAATCGACCAGCTTTTCGCCGACGGTGTGGTATGAAGGTTATGGTGCCAGCAGACCCGGCCAATCCATTTTGGCAAAAGTGTCCGCCAACTGATGGTCGTCGTCGACTTCGCGGATTTTGACGGCGGCAAAACTCGCCCGCGCCAGCGGCAACACCAGATGCGGCGGCGCCACGGTATCGCGGCGGCCAATGACGAGAAGTATTGGTATGTGGATTTTTCCCGGCGGCGGTTGAAATCCGCCCATGTTCAGGGCCGGGGCCAGAAGAATCAGGCGGCGAATCGCCTGTGGCCGGTCAATCGCCAGACAGGTGGCCATCAGGCCGCCGAAACTCGAGCCAACAAGGGTCAGGCCAGCCCTGGCGCCGACAATTTTTCTCAATAATCGCATACGATTTTCCAGATCACCGCTGAAATCAGGGCAGAAGACATCCTGAAAATGTTCCTGAAAAAACCGGCCCTTATTGCCCCGTCCCGATGAATCCAGGTCATGCAGAAAAATGGTGGCCGCGTCGCGGCGCCCGTCCAGTTGTCCCATATAGCCCCCTCTCAAATCAAGCTCCCGGCTGATTCCCCACATTCACGAAACACAACGCTCAGCCATATAGCGTCCTCTCAGATCAAGCTCCCGGCTGATACCAAGTTGCTCTTTTCATGTCATCGGCTTCCGCGTACCTTACTGGATGACATGATTAACGACCATATTTCCTATTAATTTCCCTTTGCGTCACATCTTCATCATGCAATCGCTTATGGAAATTATTATAATGCCTGAACTTATTAAGATTAGAAATCACGTTTCCCTTCTCGGTGAAGTATCTGTCTATCCGTAACGGGCAGGTGTTTCATTCCATTCAACGTCTGAAGTCTCATCTCAAGGAGCCAACAATGTTTGAATCAGCGGAATTGGGCCATAAGATCGAAAAATCCATTTATCACCAAGAAGTGCCGGCCCTGCGCGAGGCGCTTCTTGATGCCCAGATGGAACTGGTGAAATCAGGAGGTTTTCAGGTGATCATTCTGATGGGCGGCGTTGACGGCTCTGGCCGCGGTCCCGTCGCCAACCTTCTTAACGAATGGATGGACCCGCGCCACATTCAGACCCATGGCATGGGCGAACCCTCTGATGAGGAACTCGACCGACCGATGATGTGGCGCTTCTGGCGGGCCCTGCCGCCGAAAGGCAAGATCGGTGTTTTCCTTGCCTCCTGGTACACTTGGCCGATACTAAACAGGGTCAAGGGAATTACCAAGGACTCCGATCTCGACCAGAGCCTGGACCGGGCCGTGCAACTGGAGAGGATGCTGGTGGACGAAGGGGCGCTGGTACTCAAATTTTGGCTGCACCTGTCCAAGGCAAAACAGGAGAAACGGTTCAAAGAACTAGAAAAGAGTTCCTTGGCCTATGGGAAGACGAAGCAGGAGTGGAAGCAGTTGAAGGATTACGATACGTTTCGCGTGGTGTATGACAAAGTCGTCCGGCACACCAGCACCGCCGAGGCCCCGTGGTTGGTTATTGAGGGGACGGATGCCTGCTACCGCAACCTGACTATCGGCAAAATGATCCTCACAGCCATCCAAGAGCGGCTGCAACTGGAAAGCTCGCCGCAACCCAAGACCTTGGCGGTGCCTTTGATGATGCCGTCCATTGATAACCTGGACCTGTTGAAGACCCTCGATATGACTCAGACAATCGTAAAACAGGATTATAAGGTAAAACTGGAAAAACTGCAGGAGCGTCTTAACGAGTTGCTTCGTGATCCCAAGTTCAAAGACATGTCGGTGATCGCTGTCTTTGAGGGCAACGACGCCGCCGGCAAGGGCGGCAGCATCCGCCGGATCACCGGCGCTCTCGATGCCCGCAGTTATCAGGTGGTGCCCATTGCCGCCCCGACCGAAGAGGAACGGGCACAACCCTATCTGTGGCGATTCTGGCGGCATCTGCCGCGCAAGGACCGGGTGATGATCTTTGACCGTTCCTGGTATGGACGGGTACTGGTGGAGCGGGTCGAAGGCTTTTGCTCGGAGTTCGACTGGATGCGGGCCTACAACGAAATCAACGAGTTTGAGGCCCAGATGTCTCGCAACCGTTTCCTGGTGGTCAAATTCTGGCTGGCCATCACGAAAGATGAGCAGTTGCGGCGCTTCGAGGAGCGGCAGCAGATCGGTTTTAAGAGGTTCAAGATCACCGACGAGGACTGGCGTAACCGCGACAAATGGGAGCAGTATGAACAGGCGGTCTGCGACATGGTCGACCGGACCAGCACCTTACATGCCCCGTGGACGCTGGTCGAGGCCAACAGCAAAAATTTTGCCCGCATCAAGGTGCTGAAAACCCTGTGCGACAAGATTGAGAGCAAGCTGAAGGAACTCCACGATGCCGAGAACAATCATTCGAATAACCATGGGAACAACTCCAAAAAGCGCCACTAACGAGATAGGATCGTTCGTGAAGGCACATCTGAAAACAGGCGGTTGGCCGCGGTAAAATCCCGCACGCGCTCTCCAGGAAAATGCCGTTCCTTCAGAAGGCGTAAAATAGATTGTGTAAATGGCCGGCCATGAGGGGTTTTGGGGGAGAGAAGCCCCCTACCCCGGCAAGGAGGAGATGATGGCCATAAACGAAGAACCGCTCGACCAGTTGATAGCCGGTTACAGAAACCTGAAGACCTTATCGGCAAGCATGGTTTGAGCAAACGTTTGATTGAGCACGCCCATGCAGACCGAGCTGACCGAACCTCTTGGATATGCCAAGGGCGATCGACGCGGCAAACATATCTCAACGCGTCAAAGTGAAACGAAAGACGGCGGCTTCTACGCAAACGATGGGTTGTGGAAGGCACTCTGGCTTGGCTGAATCATTTTCGAGACGCTCCAAAGATTATGAGATAACAACCACATCCGAAGATTTGCCCAGCCGCCGTCTTAGTTAATCGTTTGGCCATTCCATGAATACAGACTCTTGGAGAAGCCGATAAGTGGCCCTTGGGCCGAAAGCTAACTTACAAGCTCCATACCTTGCCAAGCTTGATCTCGATACGGGGACTGTCCGATGCGGTGGCGATGTCGTAGTGACGAACCACCGGAACAAAAACACCGACTCCCAGCCACATATTCCATTTCGGCAGGCAGAAGTTCATGGTCGGGCCAACATACATCTCGGTGTACCCGTTGCGCATGTCAATGCCGTTACGCTCCCAGGCCTTGCTGTTTTCCAGGGTGAACTCCAGGCCAATATCGAAATTCGGATTGAACACATAATGGTAGCTACCGGTCGTGGCAATTACCGTGTTCTTGCGGACTCCCTGGTTGCCGGTTTGCGTCGGTTGCGCCAGTCCCAGATCCCAGTCGATCCGATGCCTCGGCTGCCAGACCTTGCTGATGCCGACCTTGGCGCCGTAGGACCAGACATCACCACCCGGAGGGTATTCCGGGCCATCCTGACCGGTGGGTATATTGGCAACCAAGCTCAGGCCTAGGCTGAAGGGGTCGCCAAGCCGCTCTGAAAACGGGACATAGGTGCCGCCAAAGGCGAAATCGGTCGGCCCCGCTATCCGGTCCGCTCGCTGGTTCAAATACGAATCGCGATGATTGTTGATGTAGCCGGGAACGAAGAGAATCTCGAAGCGATCCGTCAGACCATAGCGCAATTTGAGCAAGTACAGCTCATGCTGGGAGGTTCGCGCGCCCAAGCCGGCATCGTTGACGATATCATTCTTGTCCCGGTACGAAAAGTTCAGGGCGGTCAGCAGCACACCCTTGGGCACGGTGCCGCCGCCGCTGATGGCCGAATTGACTGGAGGGCCGCTGAGAGGGTTCATTCTTTCCGGTTGCGCGGAATCGGCGGCAGAAACCTGTCCCGCCATGAGACCGGAGACGATCATGGCGGAGAGCGACCAGCTTTTCATCTTCTCCTTCATCGATTTTTCCTCCTGTTGGTTCTCAAAGAAAATTGCGGGCAACGGATAATCCGTTGTCCGACCGTTATTTCCATGTAACCAAAAGAGGTAAATCTCTGTATCTCGGAGATTTACCAGGTTTTTTAATTAATTATTCCAGGTACAGAGGGGATGGTCCAAGGGAGCCGCCGCGGGTGAAGACCGTTGTCGGGTGGACAGATGAGGATGGGGTATGGGCGGGCTGCCGAATTATTTGACGCCATACTCGACGGCAAAGCGCACCAATTCCGCCGAACTCTTCAACCGTAAGGATTCTATCATGCTGTATTTATGGAACTCAACGGTTCGGGTCGAGATGCCTAATATGGTAGCGGCCTCCTTGGTCGAATGACCTTCGGCGAGCAGTTGCAGCACCTCGCGCTGGCGTGCCGTCAGTCGGGCAAAGCCGCCTTCCGTCTCACTCTGCGGGCGGTTGCGTTGGTAGCTCAACAGTTCTCCAGCCAGCACCGGGGTGATGTAGGTCTGTCCTTTGAGTGCGCAAGCGATGGCGGTCAGCAGCTCGGAAGAGGCCGAATGCTTGAGGACGTAGCCGGAAGCCCCGGCTTCGAGGGCGCTGGCCGCATAGGCGACGTCGAGATGCATGGTCAGGAAGACCACGGCAATTGACGGATTGTTCTTTTTGATCTGGCGGACCGCCTCAATGCCGTTCAAGAGCGGCATCGAGACGTCCGCCACCACCACATCGGGCACAAGGCAGTCCGCCGCCTCGAGCAGCGCCCGGCCATCCTCGACGATCTCCACCAAATGGTAGTCCGGCTCCAACAGCCCGCGCAGTCCTTCAGCGACCATACGGTGGTCGTCAGCAAGCAGAATTCGAGGCTTTCTCATGTTCCCTCCTGGTTAAAGGCACCGAGAGATCGATCACTGTCCCCTGTACCGGCGCGGATTGCATAGTGAACGTACCCTGTACATACTGCACCCGTTCGCGCATGCTTGCCAGCCCGATACCAGGGGTGTGGCGGGCGCGTTTCGGCTCGAACCCGGCGCCGTCGTCCTTGATGGTCGCCCGCAGGTGGTACGCGGTGGCCTCGAGGAGCACGTCGACATGGTGAGCGTGGGCGTGCTTGGCGCGATGTTACGCAGGCCTTCCTGAACCACCCGGTAAATGCACAGGGCGCTCTCCGGCGGGATGTCGTCGGGCAGAGGCTCCAGATGGCAGTTCACCGGGATGCCCTCCCGGTCGGAAAACCTGAGGCACAGGGAGCGGACGGCCCGGAGCAGCCCTAAGTCTTTGAGGATCGTGGGATGCAGTTCCCGGGACAAGGAGTGGATGTCCTCGGAAAGATGGACCAATTGTTCCTTGATGTGGCCGATCTAGCCTTGGAACTGCGGTTCCTCCCGGATGACCTGGAGTTCCAGGGTGCCAGTCTCGATGGCCATGGCCGCCAGCCGCTGGGCATAATCGTCATGAAATTCGCGGGATAACCGGCTCAGTTCTTCTTCCTGCGAGGAGATCAGGCGCCCGGCCAGGGTGTGTCGCCCTGGCTGTCGCGCAGGGCCGCTTCGGCCTTTTTGCGTTGCCGCAGGTTGATCATCAGGCCGATGATCGAAAACGACTGCGCAACCACAAGAACGGCAACACCGATAATGTAGGATCGATACCGATCCCAGATCGTCGGCTCACGGAAAAGGACCTTGCTCCCCGGAGGAATAAGGGCCTCGTCGATGCCGTACCGCTGGAGCTGGCGCCAGTCGTACAAGGAGACGATGGTATCGGCGCCGCCCCAGGGCAGGCTTTGGAGCGATCGCTTGGCCTTGGAGAATCTGCAAGGCCATTTTCGCGGCCCTGTTTCCTTGCTGGCGCATGGAAATCAATGGTACTCCCACGATGCCGTTGCCCATGAGGGTCTCGGACGAGCTGAAAATAGGCACCTTGGTACGGGTGACAATGGATTGCAGGACATTTTTGGAACTGAACGACCACCAGCTAAAGCTGGTGGGTTCCTTTTCGCGGACTGAAAGTCCAGCTTTTAACCGGCAGGCTTCGCAGCCGGTCAAATGTCAAATCGATCATTTGGGTCACGTTCAAAATGATGCGAAAAAAATTTCTCAGTCATTTCTTCAGTAGGCCCACGCCCCATAGCGCAAATATCGTCCGCCTAAAATACAAAATGATCTTCTATCTTATATTGACCGTCAACTCCTTGGCAATAGTCTTGCCTCGCGTTACTCATGCTCATGCAACCACTAGCTGAAAGCTGCCCGGCTCAAAGCCGGGGGTTTTGACCTTAAAAACGGACGAATAAAGCTGCGGTCGTCGGCATCGACAGAAAAAGTTGAATACAAAATGACCGAGTCGGGAGGCAGCGTCTCGCATCGGTCCAGAACCTCACCCAGGGTTTGGGCGGAGAGATCGATGAGTTCCACCCTGTTCCGGAAGGCGGCCAGTACCTGCCGCAGGGCGTCCGCCCGGACCAGGTCATTTTCGTAGACGCCCGACACCAGTGCGATATGTTGGGTGGCGGGCTTGAGGCGCAGGATTACTTCCACCAAGCCGCGCAGGGCGGAGACCGGCTGCTGCAGGACGCAGGCGACTCGCTCTTTGAGCGAAGAGGCGAGGATACGATCTTGCATGGTTTCGGGCACGAGGCAGAGAACGATCGGGGTGTCGGCAAAGAGGGCGTCGTGCTCCATCAGGAAGTTGGCAGCAGGCACGTCAACCCCGATGACCAGATCGATCCGGTCGGTGCTGTACCGGCGTCGCAGTAAATCCGCCAGCGCCTGGCGGTGCGCGTTGTCGCGAAACCGGGAGAGATCCAGATATTCAGAGAACAACTGTATGTTCAGTTTGTTGCCGGCAAATCCTTCGTTCAGGCCTTTTTCCACATCCTCGGTGGCGGGAAAATTGCGAGTGCTGGAATAGAGAATCACCACCTGTTTTCCGCCAGCGGGCGGTGATTCAGCCGCTCGCGGCAAGGTGGTCTCGACGAGGCAGATGGCCGCAAGGCACAGGCAGAAAATGATATGTCTCAAGGTGTGGGCGCGCATGGTTCGGGAGGATTATCCTCATAAGGTACTCTGATTTCGGCGCGGCTTGGTGCCCATCCATTGTACTGTAGCCGACAGTGCCATGTCGAGAAACGGAAAAAACGCCAAAACCCGCAGAATTGACGACGACCGGAGAGACCATATCTGCCCCTCTCTCCGATCGTCGGTTCGTTTTCTCCAGCGTTTGTTATTCAATCTCTTCCAGACTCTTGCCGCCGGTCCGCATACCCCAGATCATCAGCGGAATTATCGGCAGGAAGATCAGGATGGCCACCGAGGAGAAAACACCCAGAAAGCCGTAAGCCTGATGGATCATGGGGATAAACGGCTGCGAGGCGGAGACCGACAAGCGGGCCAGGCCGTTGTGGAAGCCGGTGGCGGTGTTGCGCATCCGGGTCGGATAGGATTCAGCCGTGTACGAGAAGAGGAGGAAGCCCAGGGCCATGTTAAGAGCGGTGATGATGAATCCGACGATCGTCAGCGGGATCAACGACGTCATGTTGCCGAAAAGGAAAGCGAAGCCGACGGCCAGCGTCATCAGGACGAGCATGGGCGTCTTGCGTCCACCCATGTCGGCAATCAACGAATTGATGAAGCAGCCGAACGGGACGCCGATACTGATGATGGTCATGGCGGTCAGTGTCTCCTGTACCGTGAAGCCGAGCATCTTCAGCAGTTGGGTCGTCCAGGTGGTCAGAAGAAAGGTGGCTGGGGTGAAGCAGACGAATATCAGTATGAGCAACAGGGTGCGCTTGATATATTTCTTGGTGAACATGCCGGTCAGCACATCCATGACCAAAATTTTGGGTTGCACCGACTTGGCGGCATCGGAGAGATCGACATCCTTGCCGGTCAGGTATCGGACGATTTCCTCGGCCTCCTGGATGCGTCCGTGGGTCACGAGCCAGCGCGGTGATTCCTTGAGATATTTCAGGCCAAGGACAAAGGCGATCAAGCCGATGCCGCCGGCGTAGAAGATCCAGCGCCAGGCCTCCGGGTCCATG
>JAIRRG010000209.1 GCA_031256095.1 Desulfobulbaceae bacterium | reverse complement strand
CCGTCGCCATTCCGGTCAGTTGCGGTTTGGCTTTCGTCGCCTGGGGCATCTGGGGGGCGATGCAGTCGATGGCCGGGGCTGGCTATCTGAATCCCGTCATCGCCGCCTGCGCCGTCCATATTGTCTCCGCCTCGGTCGGCCTCTGGCTGCTGCGTCGTCAAGACCAATGAACGCCGAAAACCGCGTTGCCATTGTTGGCGTGCCGCCCCTGGCGGTGATCAGGCAGTTGGAAGCGGAAGGGGCGGAAATAATTGACCTCGATATGCCTGTGTCCGGCGTGTCACTGGAGCGGGCCAGTCATTGCCTGCCCAAAGTTTACTGCGCCATCCTGCGCACGGTGGCGGCCAATGCCATCAGCCTGCGCCCGCGGCGAATTTTCATTGACATTGGCCGCGGCAAATGCGACGGGGCGGCGCATCTGGCGACGATTTTACGATATGCCCTGCCGGACAGTGAGGTAATTGCCGTTGAAAATCACGACCGCCAGCCCTTTTCAGCGCCACGCTGCCAGACGGCGATGCCCTTGATCGACAAGATGCGGGCGATTACCGCCAGCGTTACCAGCAGCGCCGCCCATCCGTTTTTTGTTCCCTGCCGGGCCACCGCCGGTTTCTGGGGCGTGCCGCCACGGGATTTTTCCCTCTTGGAACCGTTTCCAGATACCACTCATGTTTTTGGCTGGGCGCGCTGCATGGAAAACAAAACCCCCGACAACAGCGAACTGGAAGAATTTTTCGATCCGACCGTGCCAACGGTCTTTTTCGCCCAATCCTTCTGCGCCAAGTCGGCGCTGGTCCGACATTTGGCTGCCAGGCATCCCTGCGCCCTGGCCGTTGATAGCGATGTCGCCACCAGTGGCAGTGGCCAGGCGAAGATCCAGGCCTTTCTCGAATTAAACGGCGTACGCTGATGCTTCTCGCGGATTTCGGCACTTCCTATGTCAAACTGTTGGATACGGCGGCGGGCGAGCCGCGCCTGCTCGCCACCAAAGACGCGGTGGGCATCACCGCCGATGTCGCCACCGGCCACAACAGCCTGAAGCGGGCCAAACGCTCGGTTAATGAGCTAACCGCTTTGGCTAAAGGCGGCGGCGTTTTGATTGCCGAGGATTCTTACACGCTGCTTGATTGCGGCAGCCGTGACATCAAATTTGTCCGCTTTGAACAGGGCCGCGTCAAGGACATGGGCTGGAATACCGAATGCGGCGCCTCAATGGGCTTCACCATTGAGCTCTTGGCCCGCTACTACCATCTTGATTATCGGACGATGACGGTGCCGCGCCGCAGTTTTTCCGTCACCTGCGGTGTCTTGGGCATGAGCCACATCTTCGACGCCGTCATCGAAGGCGCGAGTGAAGCCGAGGCGGTGGCCCGCTTCATCAAAGGCATCGCCCTGAATGCCTTCGTCTTTGCCGGTAGCCCGGAAAAGCTCTATCTTTCCGGCGGCTTGTGCGACAATCCCCTGTTCATCCAATCGTTTCCTGGCCAGGTTATACCGCTTGGTCGTTTCGTGCTGCTGACCGGTTTGCGGGCGCTTACGGCAGAGAACGGCGTTTTCGCGCCCTAAAGCCCGTTTTCACTCCACCGGAATCCCCCAGATCTCTTCCGAATACTGGCGGATGGTGCGGTCGGTTGAGAATTTGCCGATACGGGCGACGTTCAAAATTGACTTTTTCGTCCAGTTTTCCTGGTCGAGGTACAGCTCACGCACGCGGCGCTGGCAGGCGATGTAGGATTCCAGGTCCAAAAGCAGCAGATACTGATCGTGCGGGCTCATCAGGGTTTCAAAGAGCGGCTGGAACAGTTTCTTGTCGCCGCGGCTAAAAGCGCCGCCAGCAATGCTGTCCATCACCTCGCGGATGGCCGGATTGGCCTGGCAGATGCCTTCCGGCGTGCGGCTGGGGTTGAGTTTCTCAAATTCCACCTCTTCGGCGGTCATGCCGAAGATGAAAATATTTTCCTCGCCGACCTCCTCGCGGATTTCAATGTTGGCGCCATCGAGGGTGCCGATGGTCAGGGCGCCGTTTAGGGCGAATTTCATATTGCCGGTGCCCGACGCCTCGGTGCCGGCGGTGGAAATCTGCTCGGACAGATCGGCCGCCGGGATGATGATTTCCGCCTGCGACACGGTGTAGTTGGGCAGAAAGACCACCTTCAAGAGACTGTTGACCCGTGGATCGTTGTTAATCACTTCACCCAGCGCATTAATCAGCTTGATGATCAGTTTGGCCCGCCAGTATGACGGGGCGGCCTTACCGGCGAAGACGGCGGTGCGCGGGGCAAAAACCTCTTCCGGGTGTTGCAGCATTTGCTGGTAAAGATAAATGACGTGCAGGGCATTCAGCAGTTGCCGCTTGTATTCGTGGATGCGCTTGACCTGGACGTCGAACAGCGTGCGTGGGCTGACCTCGATTTTCAGAGTTTTACGGATATAGGTAGCCAGGCGATCTTTGTTGGAGTCTTTGATTTCCCGCCAGCGGGCGCGGAAGAGGGCGTCCTCGGCAAAGGGTTCGAGCTTCTCGAGTTGATCAAGATTGGTGATCCACTTGTCGCCGATTTTGTCGCTAATCAGCGTAGCCAACTGCGGGTTGGCCTGCAATAGCCAGCGGCGCGGCGTGATGCCGTTGGTCTTGTTATTGAAGCGTTCCGGATACATACGGTAAAAATCCGGGAAAAGCCGAGTCTTCAGCAATTCACTGTGCAGGGCGGCGACGCCGTTAACCGAGTGACTGCCGATCACGGCCAGATGCGCCATCCTGACCTTTTTCACTTCGCCTTCCTCAATCAGCGACATGGCGCGCAGCTTGCCGGCGTCGCCCGGGTATTCCTGGGCGACCTCTTCAAGAAAACGCTGGTTAATCTCATAAATGATCTGCAAATGCCGCGGCAATACCCGGCCCATCAGATCGACCGACCATTTTTCCAGCGCCTCCGGCATCAGCGTGTGATTGGTATAGCCGAAGGTGCGGACGCAGATATTCCACGATTTTTCCCAACTGAGCCCCTCAATATCGAGCAAAATCCGCATCAGTTCCGGGATGGCGATGGCCGGATGGGTGTCGTTGAGCTGGACGGCGACGGCATTCGGGAAGTTGGCGAAATCGCTGTTGGTTTTACGGAAGCGGCGCAGAATGTCCTGGAAGGTGGCGGCGACAAAGAAATACTGTTGCCTCAGGCGCAGTTCCTGGCCAGCCAGATTGTGGTCAGGCGGATACAGCACCTTCGAGATGGTCTCCGAGCTGACCTTCGACTGCACGGCATTGATATAATCGCCCTGGCCGAAATAGTTGAGATCGAGTTCGCGCGAGGCTTTGGCCGTCCACAGCCGCATGTTGATGACGTGGTCGTTGCCGTAGCCGGGCACCAGCATATCGCAGGGGATGGCCATAACCTGCTGGGTGTTGACCCAGCGGGCGCGGTAGTTGCCGTATTTATCCAGCTCGGTAATGACGTTGCCATAGAACTGCACCGGAAAGACCGGCATCCGCCGCTCAAATTCCCAGGGCGTGCCGTATTGCAGCCAGTTGTCCGGCGATTCCACCTGATAGCCATCAACCAGACGCTGGGTGAAAAGCCCGTACTCATAGCGGATGCCGTAACCGTACGCTGGAATTTTCAAGGTGGCGATCGAATCCATAAAGCAGGCGGCCAGCCTGCCCAAACCGCCGTTGCCGAGGCCGGCATCTTCCTCTTCATCGCTGATGCGGTCAATGTCATAGCCCAATTCAGCCAAGGCCTCCTTGGCCGCCTCGAAGACGCCAAGATTGATCATGCTGCTGACCAGGCTGCGGCCAATGAGGAATTCCAGCGACAGGTAATAGACCCGTTTTTCCCCAGCCTTATAGTATGATTTCTGGGTGGCGATCCATTTTTTCACCATGATGTCGCGAACGGAGTAGGCCAGGGCCTTGCAGACATCGGTTGAACCGGAGCGTTCCGGGTCGCGTCCCTGAATAGTCAAGAGGTTGTGGAGGATGCCGGCCTTGATCGTGTCGACGCTGGTCGGCAAATCCGCCGGGCTGGCGGCGCCTTTCGCGCCTTTGTTTTTGCTCTCCTGAGCGCTGACGGCTTGTTTTATTGCCATGGTGTCCTCCTCGTTGTCGGGAAAAGGCGGTGGTGAATGCCAAGTTGTACGCAAAAAACGGATGCCGGGGCAAGAATTTTCCGGAAGGCGGCTTGAAACTTTATCGTCAACCATGGCAAAAAGTCCACCGTCAATCTGGCGGCAACCCTAGCGGCAAACCTTGGCGGAAGGGTTGCCCTATGGTAAGTAGGTTGACAGACTTGCATTCCCTGTGAACATTTTTTCGGGAAAGTTGTAAAAATTGTCAACAATGTCAACGAGCCCCCAGCGCCATGAATCCATCTTCCTCATCCGGCAAAAGTTTGCCCATTCTCTTGTGGACGGTTATTTTCCTCTGCGGATTCCTCGCCGGTGTTGGCTTTGCCGCCTACAAGTTGCGTCCGGCGGTATCGGTGGGGAGTGAGGCGAACAGTTCGCCGAACGGCGTGCCAAACAGTCCGGCGGTGGCTCAGGCCGAAGCGATTGGCCGTCTGGAAGCGGAAGTGACGGCCAAACCGGACAATTACCAAGCATGGCTGCGCCTTGGCCATCTGTATTATGACTCCGGCCAGGCGGAAAAAGCAATACAGGCCTACAACCGGTCGCTGGCGTTGCACGATGGCGACGCTGATCTCTATACCGATCTTGGCACCATGTATCGCCTCGCCGGGCAGCCGGAAAAAGCCATTGCCTCCTTCGACAAGGCCTGTGCCCTCGACGCCAGGCACCAGCAATGCCGTTTCAATAAGGGCGTGGTCCTTTTTGAAATGAACAAACCGGAGGAAGCGCTGACCAGTTGGCATGAACTGTTGACGATCAGCCCAGATGCCCGGACCCCGGAGGGAGGCAAGGTCGCCGACTTGATCAAAGAAATGAAAAAGGAGTGACTATGACTGGCAATATCCATATCCCGAAGGCGGGCGATAAGATGGCGCTGCCATGCGATTCGTGCGGCCCCGATGAACCCTGCGACCACGCGCGCGAAGACAGTCAGAGCCAGCATAGCAGGCTACCGGCGGTGGCGCGGCAACTGCTGCTGTCAAAGCACGCCAAGGAGAGTGGCGAGCGGGTTAGCCCGGTCTTCATCCCATCACAGGAAAAGATTATAGATATAGTGAGGCAAGCGCGGCGGATTCTCTTTCCCGGCTATTTTACGAAGACGCGCCTGCACGCTGGCAATGTCGAATACTATCTGGGACAGGAAACAGGCGAGTTGTACGACAAACTGGTAGAGCAGATCGCCCTGGCTATCCGCCACGATTGCCGCCGCAACAACCAGCCCTGCACCAACTGCGAGGGCCGGAGCCACCACATGGCCATTGCCTGCATCGAGAGTTTCCCGCGCCTGACGGGTATCTTGGCCACCGACATTCAGGCGGCCCTTGATGGCGACCCGGCCACTGGCAGTCAGGATGAAGTAGTCTTTTGCTATCCGGGCCTTTTGGCCCTTTCGATCTATCGCCTGGCCCACGAATTGTTTGTCCTGAAGGTGCCGATCATTCCGCGCATCATGACCGAATACGCCCACAGCCAGACCGGCATTGATATCCATCCGGGCGCCACCATCGGCGAGGGATTCTTCATCGACCATGGTACCGGCGTCGTCATCGGTGAGACCACGGTGATAGGGAAAAGCGTCAGGCTTTATCAGGGTGTGACTCTGGGGGCGCTGTCATTGCCTCGTGACGCCGGGGCGCTGTTACGGCACCACAAGCGCCACCCGACCATTGAGGATGAGGTGATTATTTACGCCAATACCACGATTCTGGGCGGTGACACGGTGATAGGGGCGCGCTCGGTTATCGGCGGCAATATCTGGCTGACCGAAAGCGTTGCCCCCGACACCAGAGTCCTCTTGAAACGGCCGGAATTGATTTTCGCCAACTTCCATCATGACGAGGGATAAAACCATGGCCAAGACACTTGTTGATTCGATAGGAAATACTCCAGTCATCCCTTTGACGCGCCTGGGAGCGACCGCTGGCCGCCTCTTCGCCAAACAGGAATCGCGCAACCCTTTGGGCAGCGTCAAATGCCGTATTGCGGCGGCAATGATCGAAGCCGCCGAAAAAGAGGGCAGCCTTGCGCCAGGCGGCCTGGTCATCGAGCCGACCAGCGGCAACACCGGTCTTGGCTTGGCCTGGGTCTGCGCCGTTAAGGGCTACAGGCTGATTTTGACCATGCCGGAATCGATGAGCGTCGAACGGCGCAAACTTCTTGCCTATCTCGGCGCTGAACTGATATTGACCCCGGCCAAAGCCGGGATGAGCGGGGCGCTGGCCGAGGCGGGTCGCCTGCTCGCCGCCCATCCCGGCGCCTTCATGCCCGACCAGTTCGCCAATCCGGTCAACCCGGCGGCGCACCGACGGACGACCGGCCCGGAAATCTGGCGCGATATGCAGGGTCAGATTGACGTTTTGGTTGCTGGTGTCGGCACCGGCGGCACCATCACTGGCTGCGGCCAGGCGCTGAAGGAGAAAAATCCCAACCTCCATGTGGTGGCGGTGGAACCGGCTTCATCACCGGTTTTATCCGGTGGCCAGCCCGGTCCGCACGGCATCCAGGGAATTGGCGCCGGTTTCATCCCCAAAGCCCTGGACCGGGCGGTCATCGACCGCGTTATTGCCGTCAGCGATGAAGAAGCCCTGACTACCGCCCGCGACCTCGCTAAAAAAGAGGGCCTTCTTTGCGGCATTTCCAGTGGTGCCGCCGTTTTTGCCGCCCTACAGCTGGCGGCGCTGCCGGAGTTTTGTGACAAGAACATCCTCTGTATTTTACCTGACACCGGCGAGCGCTATCTGAGCACAGCGCTTTTCCCCTGATTTTTGCCCGAAGGAGGCCGTCATCGACACCCGGCAACTGAAAATTTTCGTAACGGTTTACAAGACCGGCAGCGTCACTAGGGCCGCCGAGCTCTTGCACGCCAGCCAGCCGACGGTCAGCGAGCATTTGCAGAATCTTGAGCATAGCCTTGGCTGTCGCCTGTTCGACCGCCTGGGGCGCGGCATCCAGCGGACCGCCGAAGCCATCATGCTCTATCCCCGCGTCTTGGCCATTCTTGAAGACATTGACCACCTGAAAGATGAGCTGGCGGCAGCCAAACACCGGGTTTCCGGTGAATTGATGATAGGCGCCAGCACGGTTGCCGGCGATTATTTTTTGCCAGCGTTAGCCGCTGATTTCAAAAAGAAGCACCCCGATGTCACCTTTGAGATCAAAATTGCCGATTCGGCGGCGATTGTCCGGGCGGTTGCTGGCGGGGAGCTGCTGGCCGGTGTCGTCGGCGCCAGACTTCCGGCCCGTGGACTGGATTGGAAGTTTTTCTGTCAGGATGAGCTGGTGCTGATTGCCGCGCCGGTGGCGGCCTTGCCCGAGGCCATGACCGTTGCCGAATTATTGGAAATCCCTCTCTTGTTGCGCGAAGAGGGTTCCGGCACCCGGAAAGCCATCGAAGGGGCGCTGACTAGGTACCGTATTACCGTTGGTCAGCTTACGGTGGCCGCCGTCTTTGGTTCGGCCAACGCCATCAAGGAGGCGGTCAAGGCCGGCCTCGGCTTGGCCATCGTCTCGCGCCAGGCCGTGCTCGATGACCTGGAGCGCGGCAGTCTGCGGCAAATCGCCTTGCCGGACCTCAGCCTGCGCCGCGATTTTTATCTCGTCACCAGCAAACGCGCCTTGCCACACCACTACCAGGTGTTTTTGCAAAGCCTGCATATTGCTGGATAAAGCTCCATTGCCAGCTGCGGTGGAATAATTCCGGTAGAGGTGTCGACCGATGAAGAAAAAATCACTGTTTTATTTCTCCCTTCTCTGCCTTGGCCTGGCCGTTCTTTCCCCCTGGGAAATGTCTTCGGCCTTGCCTCCGGTAACTCCGCCGTCATTGGCTCAGCCGAGCATGAGCCGCCCTGCCGAGTGGGCGATACCAGTTGCACTCGACGGCGTGCCCAACTTATACCGAGTGACCGGAAATGTTTACCGCAGCGCCCAACCGGCGCCGGAAGGTTTCAGTAATCTGGATAAACTCGGCGTCAAGACCGTGGTCAGCCTGCGAGCCGTTCATCCAGATAGGCTTGAGGGCACGTCACTTAAGAGAATCGAGATCAAAATGAACGCCGGGCACCCGGAGGAAGAAGATGTCGTCCGGGCGATGCGCGCTCTTATGGATGACCGGGGAGGACCATACCTCGTACACTGCATGAGAGGCGCCGACCGTACAGGCATGATTATCGCCGCCTACAGAATGGTTGTTCAGGGTTGGAGCCATGAGGCGGCGATCGACGAGATGGTCAATGGCGGCTACGGGTTTAATCAGGGATGGATTGACATTCTCTGGTATCTGGAGCACCTCGATGTCGAAAAAATACGACATCTCATTGCCGTGCAAGGCCAAGATAATGCCGGTGCCGAGCGCGTCGTCGCTCCGCCCAAGGCTTCAAGGCGCTAGCCGTCGCATCGCTGATGCCGCCAAGGCCCCCCAAAATGGGCTGTTTCCGAAGTTATACAATTTATAAATTAAAACTTGAATAATTTTCTGTGTCATTGCGAGCGAAGTGAAGCAATCCATCTTCTGGGGAATATTGAAAAAAATATTACTTTGTCACTATTCTCCTGGTAAATACATGGTATATTATATAAGTTTTGATTTATAAATCGGATTATTTCATCCTTCGTTGCCGCGCATTCGTTTGTCGTAGCGTTCCTGTTCGCTGTAAATGCAGCCGCAGTAGGACTGCCGGAATAACCCCAGACGGATCGATTCGTCGATCCCCTCCTGCCAGCCGACCCGGAAATCCTCATAATGCCATCGGGTGCCATGCGCAG
>JAIRRG010000197.1 GCA_031256095.1 Desulfobulbaceae bacterium | reverse complement strand
CACCACTGCCCCGGACAAGCCGAGCCAGCGCGGCAGCACGGTGATGACCACATAGGCGTAAACCGAGAAAAAAAGCACCTGGAAAATGGAATTGAAGGCCACCAGCCCGGCGCAATACTCCCGGTCGCCACCGGCAAGGTCGTTCCAGACAATGACCATGGCGATACAGCGGGCAAGGCCAATGAGGATAAGACCCAGCATGTAGCTGTTATTGCCGGCAAGAAAGGTAATCGCCAAGAGGGACATAAGAACCGGGCCGATGATCCAGTTCTGCAGCAGAGAAAGGAGCAGCACCTTGCGGTTACGGAATACTTCTCCGAGTCGTTCGTATTTCACCTTTGCCAAGGGCGGATACATCATCAAGATAAGCCCGATGGCAATGGGAATATTGGTAGTCCCCGCTTGAAAAAAGTTAATGACCTCCTTCACGCCAGGCGCGGCCCAGCCAAGCCCGACGCCAACGAACATGGCGAGGAAAATCCACAAGGTCAGGTAGCGGTCGAGAAAGGAAAGTTTATGTAGCGTCGATTGGCTCATGAATTTTCTGTTCCCTCACATGGCGGCAATGCCGTCAAGAACCGTCTGGAGCCGAGCTGTGTCCATGTCCGGTTCCGTTGCAAGCTGTTGCACCAGAGCATGTATCCGTCGGCGGAGTACGGCAAGGGTGTCGGCATAGGCGGCGATTGCTGCTTCATCCCCCCACGCCTTGGCCGGGTCGGGCATTCCCCAATGGCTGCGGATGACATTACCGAAATACAGCGGGCAGGCTTCTCCCGCCGCATCGGCGCACAGGGTTATCACCGCATCCGGCTTTTGCGGCAGATTGTCCCATGATTTGCTGGTTAAGCCGGCTGTGGTTATTCCGGCATCCTTGAGTACGGCCAGAGCACGGGGATGGACAAATCCGGCGGGCTTGCTGCCGGCGCTCTGTGTGGCCACGCCCGGCGGAGCCATTGACCTGAGCAGGGCTTCGGCGATAATCGAGCGGCAGGAATTGCCCGTGCATAAAAAGAGAATGTTCATGGCGCCACGACTTTTATTTGCTCTATGATTTCGGCAGCGTCCTGAACCATCTTCGGGCAGAGCTTTTTTACCCGCTCCGATGCTACCTGTTTGTTGCCGGTGATGAAATCAACACCTAAAAGTTCACGGCAGTTTGTTGTTTTGTTTCTTTCCTTAAATCGCATGGCAAATTCCTGTATCAAGGCGTAGGCTTTTTCTTTGGAATCGCGATCTTCTGGTAAGAAGTGGCCATGTTTCAAGCCGATGAGCAGATAAGCGCCCAACACGGCCCCGCATGTCTCTTGCAGCCTGCCCATTCCACCGCCAAAGCCGGAAGCGATTTTTAGAGCGGTCTTTTTATCCAAACCAAATTCTTCACAGTATGTCGACAATATGGACTGAGAACAGTTAAAGCCGCTGTTAAAGCAGGCTACGGCCTCATTCACTTTACTTTTCATCACATAGATTCCTTATTCACGGTCCTCGGTCGCTAGGCTGGGCACCTTGCCGCCTTACACTTTTTCCATTGTGACGCGGAACAATTTCCTTGGCAGACCGCCCTCTTCAAATTGGTGAATATCAAGGACTTCATAGCCAGCGGCAAGTTCATCAATTTTTTCCTTGCTGAAAAAATGGACGATGAAGCCACCCACTTCGTACATATCTTCTCTGCGGTGAATGCCGGTTTTATAGTGGGCATCGCCAGTATGCCTGACAGTATAGACACAAATCCCTTTTGGCTTCAGCACGCGTTTTATTTCCGAGGAAAGGAAGTGGAGCTCAGGCGTTGTCAGGGCCATGCAAAAAAGCATATGGGCATAACAGGCATCGAAAGAGCTGTTGGCGAAAGGCAGGGCCTGCCTGACATCGTGGAGCATTGCCGACATAGTGTGCGAACAGCCTTCGGCAAGGGCTTTTTTTCAATTTCGGAGACGCCGATACTTGAGTAATCGAGAGCGTGGACATGAAAGCCTTGACTGGCAAAGAAAAGGCTATCCCGCCCCTGGCCCGCGCCCAGTTCCAAAACAGTTTTTACCCCTTTTTCGCGAAAAAACACGGCGGCATACTGGGCGGGGGCGCTGGCACGGTGCCAAACATCTCGGTGTTTTTGCCGTACATGCTTTCCTAATGTGGATTTTGGGCATTTAATGTCGCTTTTTCCGAACCACCCTTCATGGTATCGCCAATAAACTGGTTTGATTTCTGCGCCTCAATGGATAGGCTGACGACATAATCGGCTATTTCCTCACCTTTTGGAAGTGTCTCGGCGATCTGCCGGTACAAGGGATCATTCCAGTCCTGCATATTGCGCACGTAGTCGGGTTTTGGTGTCAGGACGATCGACTTGAAACCGGTTTTTTCCAGCATGGCCCTGGTTTCCTCGACCAATGCCGCCCCGGCCACGCAACCGACCAGGGCCGCCGCCATGGCTCGGATATTGTCAGGAAGCGGCTGCAACAGGGCGAGATCAGATACGGATATCTTGCCGCCGGGTTTGAGCGCGCGGAAAATTTCGCGCCACACTTGCGGCTTGTCCGGGGAAAGGTTGATGACGCAGTTGGAGAGCACCACGTCAACGCTGGCATCGGCGACCGGCAGATGTTCAATCTCGCCCAGGCGGAACTCGACGTTATCCAGGCCGGTACGCTGCCGGTAATGCTCAATGTTCTGACGGGCCTTGGCCAGCATTTCCGGAGTCATATCGACGCCGATGACCCGACCGGAAGCCTTTACCTTTTCACCGGCCTGGAACACATCGAAACCGCCGCCGCTGCCGAGATCGAGCACGGTTTGCCCTTCCCGCAAAGCGGCGATGGCGATGGGGTTGCCGCAGGAAAGCCCCATATTGGCGCCCTCCGGCAAGGTTGCCAGGGTTTCCGCATCGTAGCCGATCGCTTGCGCCAGCCGGTTGGGATCAGCCTGATTGCCGCGCTGGCTGCCACAACATCCACCGCCGCCGCAACAGGAGGACTGTTGTCCCGTGGCAATGGCTGCGTAGCCGGCGCGCACGGTTTCTCTGACTTGTTCGTTTGCTGTGCTTTTGTCTGCTGCGCTCATGTCATCTCCTGGGGGTTATGGTTTGTCGTCATCGTAATGGGGCGGCAAAAATTTCGGCGCAATCCCACTTGCCGCCCGAAAATTCCTGCATTGATCAGGGCTTCCTGAACAGCATTCATCAGTGAGGTAAACGATAATTTCCAGCATGAGGGGAATGTTGGCCCGGTAGCGCGTGTTGCGGCCTTCCCGCTCCATGCTGGCCAAGCCGTTGTGGACAATGTTTTTCAGATGGAAGGAAAGATTGGTTTTCGGAATATCCAGCATGCGGGCAATCTCGCCGGCGACCAGGCCAGCCGGAGCGTACTTGACCAAGAGCCGGAAAATGGCCAGCCGGGCTTCTGAGGTTAAGGCGGCAAAGATAGTGGCGGCGGTTTTAGTATCCATTGGCTTATCGTTCAACAACTTTTGAACAATGTCAAGCCGAATCTTCTGAGGCAGGGTTTGGTCATGGCGGTCGGTTATAGAGAGATCAAACACTCTCCGGCGCTCGGAAGAAGTGTCTTGACTTGGCCATGGTCTTCCCGCAAAAGCCGCCGATTCTCATTTGCGACGATCCAATCACAATGTTCGGCCCGGCGGGCGCACAGCGGTTTATCGCCGGAAACCTGGGGAAAGTTCAGGACAAAACGGTTATCATCATCGACCGTCGCCCGGCCAACCCGGCCTGAGCCAGCCAGATGCCGCGTCGCTCAGACAGCCAGCGGCATGAAACCTCCCCTTCTTGAATCGAGACAAAGAAGCGCCCATGAAGAAGAATTTATCCGTCGTCATCCTCGCCGCCGGTAAAGGCACCCGCATGAAATCCAACAAGGCGAAGGTGCTGCACGAGGTCTTTTTTTTGCCCATGATCCACCATGTTTTAACCGCTGTCGAGCCGCTTCAAGCGGGCCGCACCGTGGTTATTGTCGGCCACCAGCGCCAGGCGGTCAGCGCCGCCATTGCCGGATTCAAAACGGAAACCGTGGTGCAGGAAGAGCAACTTGGCACCGGCCATGCCGTTCTCCTGACCGAAAAAGTGATACCAGCGGGCACGGGCGACGTCATGATCCTCTGCGGCGATACGCCGCTGCTGCGACCGGAAAGCCTGACCGCCATGCTGGCCCAACACCGCGCCTCTGGCGCTGGCGCCCATGGCGCCGTCTGCACCCTGATGACAGCCCATGTTGCCGACCCATATGGTTATGGCCGGGTGCTGACCACGACCGATGGAGAAGTCATTGGTATTGTTGAGGAAAAAGACGGGACACCCGAGGAAAAGGTTATCAAAATCATCAATACCGGCATTTATCTCATCAAGCGCGATGCCCTCTTTACGGCTTTGGCCTCGGTTGACCGCAACAATGCCCAAGGCGAGTTTTATCTTACTGATATTATTGAAAAGCTTGTCATCTCAAATCAAAAAGTCTGCCAGTTTATCACCCCTGATCCGGACGAGGTTTTAGGCGTCAATTCGCGCCTTGAACTGGCCCTGGCCCATGCCGAAATCCAGCGCCGCCGCAACCAGGCCTTGATGCTGGCTGGCGTCAGCATGGAAAGTCCGGAAAGCATCGTTGTCGCCTTGAGTGCCAAAGTTGAATCGGATTGTCTGCTTGAACCAAGCGTCCGCCTGCTCGGCACCACCCGCCTTGGACGCGGCTGCCGCGTCGGCCAGGGGGCAATTCTGACCAACTGCCGAATTGATGCCAGTTGCGAGATCGGCCCCTATAGCTGCCTGACTGGCGTGACGCTCACGGCGGCAAGCGTCATCCCCCCTTTGACATGCCGGTAAAAAATACAATACCGTCGCGTCGGAGCCCTTTTCCCACTGGAGCCACTATGCCTTTTTCCCCCGCCGCGCCATCGGCAATAATTTCCGTGCGGCATGTCAGTTACTACGATTATCCTGAGCATCGCGTCCTTGACGATGTCAGTTTCGAGCTGCCGCCCGCCTCGATCACGGCGCTGGTCGGGCCAAATGGCGCCGGGAAAACCACGCTGCTGCGCGCCATGGCCGCCCTCGAAGAACCGATGGGCGGCGAGATTTTCATAAATGGCCTGAACATTTGGCAGGCGCCGCGCGAGGCGCACCGGCTCATGGGCTACCTGCCCGACCATTTCGGGCTGTATCAGGAACTGAGCGCCCATCGCTGCCTGCTGCACGCCGCCCGGACTCGCGGCCTTTCCCAAGACGAAGCCGAACAGGCGGCGCAGCGGGCGGCGCGACAGGTCAATCTGGCCGATAAGCTGAAAGAGCGCGCCGGAACCCTCTCCCGTGGGCAACGGCAACGGCTGGCCCTGGCGCAAGCCATCGTCCACCGGCCCCAGGTGCTGTTGCTCGACGAACCCGCCTCCGGCCTCGATCCCCAGGCGCGCGCCGATTTATCCCGCCTGTTAAAAAGCCTTGCCGCCGAGGGCATGACCCTTTTGATCTCCTCGCACATCCTGGCTGAACTGGAAAGTTACTGCATGGCCATACTGGTGCTGGAACAAGGGCGGTTGCTTTCGCACCAGCATCTGGAAAACCGCGCGGCCACCGCCGCCAACCGCGTCTTCCGCCTGCATCTTTCCAGCCGCCAGGATATGTCCGCCTTCCCGGCCTGGCTGCGCACCCGCCAGATCGAGTTTGCGGCAACGGAAGAAGCCGCCGTCTGGCATCTTGCCGTTCCGCCGGATGAAGCCGCGCAGGCCCGGTTGCTGCGTCAGCTTGCCGCCGATTGGGAGGTGCTGGAATTTACGCCACACACGCGCAACCTTCAGGAAGTTTACCTCGAAACCGTTGCCACCCAAAAGGAGCCCGGCCAATGAATCCAGAATTTAAGCGCAATCTCTGGCTGGAAATTTCCCCGGCCCACCTCGTACTGATGCCGACGCTGATCGTACTGGTAGCGCTGCTGGTAACCGTTTCCTCCCCGTTGTCCAGCGCGGAGACGGCACTGTTCTACCTGTCGGTCTACGGATTTATAGCCATCACCATTCTCTGGGGCTTTTTCCAGGCAGGCAACTCCTTATCCCAGGAATTCATCGAGGGCACCTGGGACAGCCAGCGCCTGTCGGCGCTTACCCCTTGGCAAATGATCTGGGGCAAGCTCTTCGGCGGCACCATCTACGCCTGGTACGGCGGCGTTATACTGCTTGCCATTGCCGGATTTTGCGCGCTTCAGCTTGAACATTCGCTTACAGAGGCACTTATCAAAGGCATTGGCCTGATCTGCGTAGCCTTGATTGTGCACATCTCAGCCCTGTTACCCATCCTGCTGGCACGCCGCAAAAGATCGGGCAGCAATTCGCGCGTCGGCCTCGTCGGCCTATGTGTCCTCCTTCTACTGGTAATTTTCTCCTTTCACGGCCTGCCAGAATCATTGACCACATCTTCTCCCCTTCTCTGGTGGGGCTACAACTGCAATCCACTGAATTTCACCGTGGCAACCCTTGTCTTCTTGGCTATTTGGGGGCTGATCGGTCTTTGGGAAACCATGCGGCGCGAACTGATGCTGCCTAATCGCCTCTGGGGGTGGCCGCTGTTCCTGCTTTTCTGGCTCACCTGGAGCGCTGGCTTTGTCCAAGGACGGGAGAGCTGGCCTTCTTTCTTCGCCGGCGCTTCCATCGCTATCGGCCTGAGCGGCTACCTCCTGCTCTTCACCGTCCGTAAAGATCAAGGCATGTGGCTGCGTCTGATTGCCGCCAACCGGAGCAAACGACTGCCTCGGCATCTCGAACTGGGCTGGCTCGTGAGTCTTGTCATCGCTGTCGGACTGGGAATCGTCGCGGTACTCCTTTCCTCGGACGTGATCCCCAATTTAATCATTTTCCTGTGCTGCTGCGCCTTCGTCGCCCGCGACATCGCCTGGATATTTTGGCTTCACCTTGTTGTCAGCAACTCCAGCCGCGCCGAAGGTGCCGCCGTTGTTTCCCTGGCCGTTGCCTATGGCCTCTTACCACTTCTGTTCCGATTCGGCGGGCATCTCTCGCTCTTCATTCCCCCGCTTTCCCACTCCATCCCTGTGACTGCCCTCGCCGCCGCCACCACAGGTGGTTTCGCCATTCACGGGAGCATTGACTCCACTTCGTTAATAACCCTTGCCTCCGCCTTGATACAGGCCGCTCTTTGTGTCTGGCTCTTTTACCTACGCTGGCGCTCGTTATTTTTCCCATCGGAGAAAGCGCGAGCCGCCGGAATTTGAAGACTTTTCGCAAACGACGCTATCAACTGCCGAGGCGAATTTCCAGTGGACCTGTGAGCATCGCCATAATTGACTGAAAAAAGACATTTCCTTTTGCCGAACAATGTTTTTGGGCTATCATTAAAAATGACCAACGGATGATTCCCCGACAACTCCTATCACCTGAAAAAACCATGGCCGATCTGAAAAAAGCCTATTCGACAATTCTTGGCGATCATTTTCCGCTGGAGATAATCATTTCCTTTGGCGAGCAAAAGCTGACCTACCACAAACGCACCTGGGCGATTCCCCAACCGGATGGCTCGACTGACGAGCGCGGCCTGCGCTACGGCGAGAATCCAGGCCAGGAGGCGGCGCTCTATGAGTTGGTCAATGGCAATCTCGCCCTCGGCGGCGTTGAGTATATTAAACCTGGCCATGGTTTGGTGTCGGCCTTAACCGTCGCCGACATGCCGCAGGTGGGCAAGCATCCTGGCAAAATCAACCTGACCGATGTCGATAACGGCCTGAATATCCTCAAATATCTGATGGACAAACCAGCGGCGGTGATCCTCAAGCACAACAACCCCTGCGGCGCCGCCTACGGCGCCAGCCTGGCTGACGCCTTTAGCCGTGCCCTACGTTGCGACCGCATTGCCGCCTTTGGCGGCGCCGTGGTTTTGAACCGTTCCTGCGACAAAAATACCGCTGAACTGCTGGCGACGAATTATCTGGAAGTGGTCTGCGCCCCGGAATATGAAGCGGGCAGCCTCGATATCTTGCAAAAAGCGAAAAACCTGCGCATCCTGCGCCTCAGCCGCATTGACCGGCTGGCCGAATACGAAAAATTCCGCTTCGTCGATTTCAAAAGCCTGATCGACGGCGGCATCATCGTTCAGCAGTCGGCGGTCAATTCAATCCGCTCGGCCAGCGATTTGCAAGTAGCGACCGCCACCTGGCAAGGCAAGAGCTACGCCTGCGAGCGCCAGCCGAGCCAAGGCGAAATTGCCGATATGATTTTTGGCTGGGCGATTGAACACGGCGTCACCTCCAATTCGGTTCTGTATGTTAAGGACGGCTGCACAGTGGGCATTGGCACCGGAGAACAGGACCGGGTCGGCGTCGCCGAAATCGCCGTCCATAAGGCCTACATCAAATACGCCGATATGTTATGCTTTGACCGCCATGGCATTGGCTATGCCGATCTGGAACTGCAAATCGCCGACGGCAAACGCCCACCAGCGGCAAAAGAGGAAATCGACGCCCAAACCCAGGCCGACCGCGGCGGATTGCCCGGCAGCGTCATGATTTCCGACGCTTTTTTCCCCTTCCGTGATGGCGCCGATGTCGGCATCCGTCAGGGTGTCGCCGCCATTTTGCAGGCCGGCGGCTCGCAGCGCGATTTTGAAACCATTATCGCCTGTAACGAGGCCCGCCCCCAGGTGGCAATGATGTATACCGGCCAGCGCTCTTTCAAACATTAAAAGGAAAGATGCCGACGGTAAGCGGATCCATTTAATCAACGTCGTTTCCCGTCCGTCACCAACCTGCCGAATAGTGTTCTTGATGAGACTGTGCCGATTAATAGAGCGAAAAGCAGCTACAACGGCCCAGGGCCGGTAGCCCTGCCGCGACTTTTACCAATACAACAGGAGAACGATATGCCCGGCTTTGAAGTGTTTGGCAAAGAAGAGGAAAAAGAAATTCAGGATGTGCTGAAGACAGGCGTCCTGTTTCGCTATGAATTCGCCAATGAGCGCCAGGGCGTTTATAAGGTGCGGACCTTCGAGGAAAAATTCGCCGCCTTCTGCGGCACCGGTTTTGCCCAGGCCGTGACTTCCGGCACGGCGGCGCTGAAGGTGGCGCTGGCCGCTTTGGGCATCGGCCCCGGCGACGAGGTGATCACGCAAAGCTTCACCTTCGTCGCTACCTGGGAGGCGGTTCTCGAAGTCGGGGCGACGCCGGTCTTCGCCGAGGTCGATGCCACCATGAACATGGATCCGCGCGACCTGGAGAAAAAAATCACCGCCAAGAGCCGCTGTATCATCCCGGTGCACATGCTGGGGGCGCAGGCGCGCATCAAAGAAATCATCGCCATCGCTGACAAACACGGCATCCCGGTGCTTGAAGACACGGCGCAATCGGCGGGCGGACGGCTTGGCGGTAAGCATCTCGGCACCTTTGGCGCCTGCGGCACCTTTTCTTTCGATTCGGTGAAAACCATGACCACCGGCGAAGGCGGCATGATCATCACGAGTGATGGCGATTTGTGGCGGGCTATGTCGGAATACCACGACCACGGCCATGACCACGCCCCGAACCCCGGCGGGCGCGGCGGCGAGAAGCGGCGTTTTGTCGGCAGCAACTACCGGATGATGGAAATCCAGGGGGCGATTGGCCTGGCGCAACTGGCCAAGCTTGATCCGGTGATCATCGCCGCCCAGAAGAAGAATAAGGCGGCGCTGAAAGAGGCGGCGGCGGTATTGCCCGGCGTCCAGTTTCGGGAAATCCTCGACGAAACCGGCGATACCGCCACCCATCTTTGTTTCTTCCTCGACAGCGCCGAACACTGCCAGCGGGTCAACAAAATCCTGGCCAAAGCCGGATGCGCCGCCACCTGCTTTGGCGCCAACACCTGGCATTATTATCCAAAATGGGAACACTTAATCGCCGGAGCCACCGTCAGCCGCGACGGCTGGCCGCTGACCACACACGGCAAACGGCGCTACATCTACGATCCCGCCGCCTTGCCGCAGTCGGCGGCCTATATCGAACGCTGTTTGGGTTTCCAGCTTCCGGTCAAACTGAGCGATGAGCGTCTTGCTCAGATGGGCGAGGCGTTGAAAAAGGCCGCCCGCGCCTAAAAACAGAAACTGCCATGGAATGGGCGGGTCAACCGCCCTTCCGTTTGCTGTTCCACTCTTTATAGAAGCGGTGGGCGCCGTAGCTGGTAACGTACTGATAGGCGCCTTCCCAGCCCGGCGTCACGTATTTGTTGTGATAATAAGTGGCGCCGCCGGTGATGTCGTTACTGGCCAAGGCCAGATAAACCGAATGGAAACAGGCGAGAAGGGCTTTGGGGTCATCGGGGAGCAAAGGCTCTTTGCGCGACAGCCAGCTAAACTGGCCAGACTCGGTGATGACTTCTTTGACTGAGACATGACGTGTCCAGGCACGGTTTAACGTCACCTGGGCAACGGCCACCTGCCCGACCTGCGATTCGGAACGGGCTTCATGGTAGACATTGAGTGTCAGCCACAGCAATCCTTCGAGAAGCGTCATGATAACTCTCTCCTTGGGTTGATGGGCGGCAGGGGCGGACAGCTTGCGAGACGGGCGAAGCGAAGCAGCGTGGATGAAAGGTTCAGGTTAGCCCTGTTGCCGGTTTGCTCGGCCAATAACTCTCCCAATGTGTTGAATTTTATGACCGACTTGATTAATATCTCATACGATAGCGACGTTTTTCAATAAGTTCAAGTCTAATATTTGTTTCGGTGATATTTTTGCAAATAATATCCTGTTTTAATTAGAAAAAAAATTTCAATCTGGAACTTTACAGGATAATTCCGATATGTCCTGTTAGACTTCCTTTAAGAAAATGCCTATTTGGAGTTGCCATGCGTGTAACGGTATTTGGAGTTGGCTATGTCGGACTGGTGCAGGCGGCAGTGATGGCCGATTTTGGCCATGAAGTCTGCTGCGTCGATATCGACGATAAAAAAATCAACAACCTGAAAAATGGCGTCATCCCGATCTTTGAGCCAGGCCTGGCCGAGATAACGCGGGACAACGTGGCGGCTGGCCGTCTGCTTTTCACCACCGACGCCGAAATGGGCGTTGCTCATGCTGAAATCATCTTCATTGCCGTTGGCACGCCGCCAGGCGAAGATGGCAGCGCCGACCTCAGCCATGTGCTGGCGGTGGCCGAAGTCATCGCCCGTTTTATGGATGGTCGCAAGATCGTCGTTAACAAATCAACGGTGCCGGTGGGTACCGCCGGCAAGGTGCGGCAAAAAATCACCGGCGTTCTCGCGGAACGCGGCCTTGCTCTTTCTTTTGAAGTCGCCTCGAATCCAGAATTTTTGAAAGAAGGCTCAGCCGTCGATGACTGTATGCGTCCCGACCGGATCATCGTCGGCAGCGATAGCGATGAGGTGCGGCGAAAGATGAAGGAGTTGTACGCGCCATTCAGCCGCAACCATGACAAGATGATCCTGATGGATACACGCAGTGCCGAATTTACCAAATACGCCGCCAACTGTATGCTAGCGACCAAAATTTCTTTTATCAACGAGATGGCGAATTTAGCCGAACTTTTAGGTGTCGATATAGAACAGGTGCGGCTGGGCATCGGCAGTGATCCGCGCATCGGCTACCAGTTCATCTATCCCGGCTGCGGCTATGGTGGATCGTGTTTTCCTAAAGATGTCAAGGCATTAGAGCGATCAGCCCAGGAAGTCGGCTACCAGGCCAGGCTATTGCAAGCGGTTGAAGCCGTCAACGGCAAGCAAAAAGAAAAACTGTTCACGCTCATCAACCGCCATTACAGCGGCAACATCGCCAAGAAAACCTTTGCCATCTGGGGCTTGGCCTTCAAACCGAACACCGATGACATGCGCGAGGCGTCAAGCCGGGTGCTGCTTGAAAGCCTGTGGCAAGCGGGGGCAACGGTCCAAGCCTTCGACCCAGAGGCAATGGAGGAGGCGCAGCGGCTTTACGGCAACCGGCCCGATCTGCGGCTGATGGGCACCAAAGAGGCGGCCTTGCCGGGCGCCGACGCTTTAATCATTGTCACGGAATGGAAGCATTTCCGCGTGCCCGATTGCTCGTTGTTGAAAAAACACCTGAAAGATATGGTGATCTTCGATGGCAGAAATCTCTACGACCCGGCCGTGATAGAAGAAAATGGCCTGGCTTATTACGGCATCGGCAGAGGGCGCAGTATCCAAAAGTGGTAGGGGCGTCTCGCGCAACACATCTACAAACACCTTGTTGGGATTATGCCTTCAGCCCCAACGCTTCCGCCGTGCTGTCCAGGGTTTTCCGCGCCAGCGCCGCGTCATTGTTCAGTTTGACGGCACGGGTTGGGATCAGGCGGTCAAGGGTAGCACGCCAGGGGCCGGTAAATTTTCCCGGAAAAGCTTTGTCCAAAAGCTCCAACATAATCGGCGGCGCCGTCGAGGCCCCTGGCGAGGCGCCAAGCAGCCCGGCCAGCGAGCCATCCGCCGAGGTGACAATCTCGGTGCCGAATTGC
>JAIRRG010000115.1 GCA_031256095.1 Desulfobulbaceae bacterium | reverse complement strand
TGAACGGCCACAGGCTTTGCATAACTTCAGTGACCGCCTGATGAAACTCCACCTGGCTGGGATCTTTTTGCTGCACATACGATAAAAATTGTTTCAAATCTTGAGGCATCTCGCACACTCCTTAAAAAAGATACAGAGCGCCCATTCCACCCAACACGAACAGGCTGTTAGAATCCAGTCGCTCCGTCAGCATCCGTTAGGCGTGAGCGGAGGATCGGCACGAGAAATGAAGTGAGCGACCGCTTTGGGGGATCGGAAACCGTTCCATTGTGGCGAGGAGTTCATGGGATATGGGAAAAAAATCCACAAAACCGTACCCGCCATGATGCGGCTTGTCGGCGTACAGGATAATCCTGGAGAACTCGGAAGAAACACAGCTCAATATCTTCCGCTGTTATATGCCAGGTTCAAGCATATTCCCCCTTATTGCTCATCATTTCAACGAAGCCAAATATACATGATCTCCATGTTTGTGTCACGGTAATCGTTAGTTTCTGCGACCGGCAAATAATAAAGCGTCCTGGGTAGTTACGGCAAATTCGGGGAAAAACGGAGCCATGGCGCGCCTGGGGCTGAAGAAGATTGACATCTTTTTTCAGGAGGGTGCCGGGCCTTGCCATCGGCGACGTTTTTTGATAGCCTTGTCTAGATAACAGTTGTTTTTGTTATCTTGTCGCCATACCGTTTTGCGGTCAATTTTTCCAACCTCTACCCGTGTTTTGCCTGTGCGACTCATCATCCCTGATTTCATTGAAAACATTGTCCCCTATCCACCCGGCAAACCGCAGGATGAGCTGGAGCGGGAATACGGGGTGAAAAATTCCATCAAGCTGGCCTCAAACGAGAATCCTTGGGGGCCATCGCCAAAGGCCATCGCCGCCGTCAGCGCCGCTTTGGCCAATCTGCGCCGTTATCCAGATGGGGCAAGCTATTATCTGACCCAGGCGCTGGCCGCCCACCATGGTCTTGACGCCAGTGAGATCGCCTTGGGTAACGGCTCAAACGAGATGATAGAATTTCTCGTCAAAGCCTTTATTAGGGAAGGGTTGGAGGTGATTTGCAGTCATCCGTCCTTTCTCATGTATCAGAAGTTTACCCAGATGCGGGGTGGGCGCTGCCTGGTCTTGCCACTTATCGGTATGCGCCACGACCTTGAGGCTGTCCTCGCCGCCATCACGACCGACACGCGGCTGATTTTTCTCGACAATCCGAATAATCCGAGTGGTTCGGCGCTGGACCCGGCCGCCCTTTATAGCTTCTTGGCCAAGGTGCCGGAACAGGTGGTGGTGGCGCTCGACGAGGCCTATATCGATTTCGCCAGCCCAGCGCTGCATTTGGATACCAATTCACTGATCCGCGACACGAAAAATCACTGCCCGGTGGTCTTCCTGCGCACTTTTAGCAAGGTCTACGGTCTGCCAGGATTGCGCCTCGGCTATGGCCTGATGGCGAAAGAGGTGGCCGCCTGTCTGCAAAAGGTGCGGCAGCCTTTCACCGTCAACAGCCTGGCCCAGGCCGGGGCCTTGGCCGCGTTGAAGGATCGGACATATTTCGACGATATCGTCGCCCGCAACCGCCGCGGCCGCGAGTTTCTCGCCGGCCGCCTCAGCCGTCTTGGCTGCGATTGCCTGCCCAGTGAGACCAACTTCATCTTCTTTGATATTCACGCCGACGCCGACCGTCTGTATGAGGCCATGCTGTATAAGGGCGTGATTATCCGTTCGATGCGCGCCTACGGCCATCCGTCCTGTTTGCGGGTAACGGTGGGAACCGAGGAAGAAAACGCCCGCTTCCTCGCCGCCATTGAAGAATGTCTGCGGGAAATCCGTGCCTGAATTGTCGGTTATCGCCATAGATGGCCCGGCTGGGGTCGGCAAGTCATCGGTGAGCCGGGTGGTGGCCGCCGCCCTCGGTTACAGCTATCTTGACACCGGCGCCATGTACCGGGCGGTGGCGGTTTTCATGGGCGATGCCGGTATCTCTGATACCGACAGTACGGCGGTCGCCCATGCCCTGATTGATTTGCACCTGGTGTTGGCGCCAAGTGAGGACGGTAGCGCCAGAGTTTTGATCAACGGCCTGGATATCACCAACCGCCTGCGCTCACCGGAAATATCCCTGGCTTCGTCCAGGGTATCGGCTTTGCCGCCGGTACGGCAAAAGCTGGGGGCGATGCAACGGCAGATCGGCGAGACGGGCCGGGTGGTGGCCGAAGGCCGGGACATGGGAACGGTGGTCTTTCCCGATGCCGCCCACAAGTTCTTTCTCGACGCCAAACCGGAAATCCGCGCCCGCCGCCGCGCTTTGCAGCTTCAGGCCATGGGACAGCGGGTTGACGAGGCGGAAATTTTGCGTGAAATCATCCAGCGCGACCGCCAGGACAGCAAGCGGCGAATTGCCAGGCTGCGCCCCGCCGCTACTGCTGTTATCATCGACACCAGCGATAAAACCCAGGCCGAGGTGGTGCGGATGATTATTGATCGGGTGCGAGCCGCATGAGGTGCTGGCAGCTGGATGAGTTTTATGGGTGTTTCTCGGGATTGGTCGAGTGCGCAAAAAAAAGCCCCGCTGTTTTCAGCGGGGCTTTTCGCATCAAAATATCGCCACCATCCTCATTCGGCGATGAAGTCGTCGCGGCGATTCTGGGCGTGGGCATCTTCGGTCAAGCCATCAAACAGCGGTCGTTCCTTGCCAAGGGAGACGGTCCGGATGCGCCCGCCATCGATACCCAATTTGACCAGGTAGCGTTTGGCGGCCAAGGCGCGGCGTTCACCCAGGGATAGGTTGTATTCGTTGGTGCCGCGAACGTCGGTGTTGCCTTCGATCACCACATGTGATTGCGAATTGCTGCGCAGCCAGGCGGCATTGGCCTCCATGTGGTCACGCATCGACGAGGGAATGTTCGCCGAATCGTATTCGAAATAGATGGGGCTAAACCCTTCCGAGCAGCGGCCATGGGCGTGCTTGTATTCGTCCGACTGGTTCATTGCCGCGTCGTTGCCGCTGGCGGCGCCGCTGCCGTTTTTGTCAAAGGAGTCATCCAGTTTCCCTTCTGGCGGCAGGTTGCCCTCGCTGTAGCGGTCGGCGGCGGGATAGTTGCTGGCGGCGCCACCAGCGCCGGCGGCGCTATCCGGCGGGATCAGGGTCTTTTTTGTGCAGGCGCCAAGACCCACCAGCAAGCAACCAACCAGCAGGAAAACGGCCAATGGCTTCATCATATGCGTACTCATACTGTCTCCTTTACTGTTGAAAGCGGAAAATACTCACGGCCCATTCCGCTGAAACTTCCTTCCGCATACCGTGTTGCATTCTATTCTTCTTCGCTATAACGTCAAGCAAATTCACCGGCTTGACAGCTAAATGTCCGTTTCCCGGTAAACGGCAGATGTCGCCGCCATCAGCGAAAAAGACGGCAAAAACGTTGACAAGCGCCGTGGCTGGTGTTCATCTTGAGTGCTTTCGCGGCGGGACAGAGCTTTTCCCCTAACTTCTTCACTGGTCGCAAGCGTGTACGAATATCCTTTCTCTCCGCATTATATCGACCTAAACGGGCAACGCTTGCATTATCTCGACGAGGGCCAAGGACCGGTGGTGGCACTGCTCCATGGCAATCCCACCTGGTCATATATGTACCGGCGGCTGATCCCGGTTCTGGCCCGAAATTACCGGGTGCTCGTTCCCGACCATATCGGCTGTGGCCTGTCCGATAAACCGCAAAAATACCCCTACGCCCTATGGCGGCACCGCGACAATTTCCTCAGCCTTTTACGGCATTGCGGCGTCGATCGCTTTTCCCTGGTTGCCCACGATTGGGGCGGGGCGATTGGCTTGGCGGCGGCGGTGGTCGAGCCGGAACGGCTGGAAAAATGCGTGCTGATGAATACCGCCGCCTTCCCTTTTCCTCGCCTGGCCAGGCGCATTGCCCTCTGCCGTCTGCCGTGGCTGGGCAAATTCCTTGTTCGGAGGCTAAATCTGTTTGTCATAGCCGCCCGTTTCATGGCCGCCGTCAAGCCAAAGCCGCTGCCAGCGCGGCGGGCGCTGGAATCTCCTTATGATTCCTGGGAAAACCGGGTCGGCATTGCCGGTTTTGTCGAGGATATTCCGATGTCGCCGAATCACCCCAGTTATCAATTGCTGAAAGAAATAGACAGACTTTTGCCCGCTCTGGGACATAAGCCGATGCTCTTTGTTTGGGGTGGACGGGATTTTTGCTTCGATTGGCGTTTTTTGGATGAATGGCGTCGGCGGTTTCCGAAGGCGGCCAGCCATTGCCTCAGTCGTGCCGGTCACTATCTTTTGGAAGACGCGCCGGACGAAGCGATACCTCTGGTCGCCAATTTTTTTAACCAGGAAACACTCTCGTGAACGAGGCCAGCGGCAACATCGCCGAAGCGCTGCTGGCGGTGGCGGCGCGAAAACCGGGCTCTTTGGCCATCGTTGAGGCGAAAAGCGGCAGACGCTTCACCTTCGCTGAAATCCGCGATCAAAGCCGGCGCTATGCCCGTTTCCTGGCCGCTTCCGGTCTTGTGCCCGGTCAACGGGTAATGCTTATGGTCAGGCCAGGGGCCGATTTTATCTGCCTGACCTTTGCCTTGTTTATGATTGGCGCCACCGTCATCCTGATTGACCCAGGCATGGGCTATAAAAATCTGCTGCGCTCGCTGGCTAAAGTCGAGCCGCAGGTATTGATCGGTATCGGCCTGGCCCACTATTTTAGCCGTTTGTTCCCAAAAACTTTCGCTACCGTGCAGAAACGTTTCGCTTTGGGCCTCGCTTGCGGTTTGGGTGGTAAAAATCTGGCGGCGGCGGCGCGGCTGCCGGCGGAATTTTCCTGTTATCAGCCCAAGGATGACGATCTGGCGGCAATCATTTTCACCACTGGCTCGACCGGGCCACCGAAAGGCGTTGCCTATCCACACCGGATTTTCGCCACTCAGTTGGCAATGATCCGCGATTACTACCACATTGGGGAAAATGATACCGACCAGCCGGCTTTCCCGCTGTTTGCCCTGTTTTCCGTGGCCCTGGGGGCGGCGGCGGTCATCCCGGACATGGACCCGGCGCGTCCGGCGCTGATTGATCCGCGGCGTTTCGTCAACACCCTGACTAACTATGGCGCCACCTATTCCTTCGCATCCCCAGCCTTATGGCGGGTGGTGGCCAAATACTGCCAGGAACATGGCATTGTTCTTTCCGGCTTGAAGAAAATTTTGGTTGCCGGAGCGCCGGTTTATGGTGATTTATTGACGGCGCTGCGCCGCGTTTTGCCCGCTGAAGCCGAGATTCACACACCCTACGGCGCCACCGAATGCCTGCCGGTCATCTCGTTGGAGGCCCAGGAAATCCTGGCCGAAACTTGGGTCATGAGCCAGGCTGGCCAGGGAATCTGCGTCGGCCGTCCCTTGCCGGGCATCAAGGCGCGGCTGATCGCCATCTCCGATCAGCCGATTGCCGATATGGCCGGGACGCGGCCTGTGGCGGTGGGCGAAATTGGCGAAATCATTGTTTCCGGCCCGGTGGTGACGCGGTATTACATCGGTGACAAGGCCGAGACCGCCGCCGCCAAGATTGCCGACAGCGATACCTTTTGGCACCGCATCGGCGATGTTGGCTACCAGGACGATGGCGGGCGATTGTGGTACTGTGGCCGGAAAGGGCATCGGGTGCGACTGTCGGCGGATACCACCCTGTATACCGTCTGCTGCGAGGCGGTCATCAACGCCCACCACGACGTTGCCCGTTCGGCGCTGGTTGGTGTTGCCGCGGCTGGCTGGCAAAAGCCGGTGATGATCATTGAACCGCTTAAAAATTTCCGTGGCGACCGGCAACGGCTGCTTGCTGAAGTGGCTGAGCTGGCGGCGCGCGCCCCAGTGACCAGGATGATCAAAACCTTTCTTATCCACAACAATTTCCCGGTCGATATTCGCCACAACGCCAAAATTTTCCGGGAAAAATTGGCGGCCTGGGCAGCGCGGGAGCTTGCTTTCGAGCATTTGGAGCAAGCTTTCGAGCTGGGGCTGGCACCTGAACAAAAAACCTCATGAAAACGATTCTTGTCACCGGTGGCGCTGGTTTTATCGGTGGCGCCATTTTGCGCATGGCCAAGGAGCATGGCCTTAACGGCATCTCGCTGTCGCGGCGTTTTTCGCCAGAGCTGGCTGCTTTCGGCGTCCGGCAGATGCAGGCTGACATCGGCGATGGCCAAGCCTTGCTTTCTGCCTTCAAGGACGTCGATACCGTTTTTCACGTCGCCGCCATCGCCGGTGTCTGGGGCCACTGGCGCGATTATCAGGCAATCAATATCGACGGTACGGCCAATGTCCTGGCTGCTTGCCGCGCCTGTGGCGTGCCAAATCTCGTTTATACCTCAACGCCGTCGGTGGTCTTTGCTGGCGATGATATTTGCGGCGGCGATGAGAATCTGCCCTACCCGCGGCATTTTCTCTGCCACTACGCCAAAAGCAAAGCCATTGCTGAAAAAATGGTTTTGGCGGCCAATGGCGAAAATCTGAAAACCTGCGCCATCCGCCCACATCTAGTCTGGGGACCGGGCGACCCGCATCTTTTGCCGCGCCTGATTGCCGGTGGGCGGGCCGGGGCATTGCGCATCGTCGGCAACGGCGGCAATCTCGTCGATATTTCCTATATCGATAACGTCGCCCATGCGCATCTGCTGGCAGCGGACAAACTTGGCCCTGGCGGCGCCGCTGCTGGTAAGGCGTATTTCATCAGTCAGGGCGAACCGGTGCCGCTGTGGTCGTGGATCAATACGCTGTTTTCCCGCCTCGGCATCGCGCCGGTGGTCAGAAAAATTCCCTTTGCCGCCGCCTATGGTCTGGGCGCGGCCCTGGAGCTTCTTTATCGTCTTGGTAACAAAAAGGGCGATCCGCCGATGACCCGTTTTGTGGCCGGACAACTGGCCAAATCCCATTATTTTTCGATCCGCCGCGCCAATTGCGATCTTGGCTACCAGCCACTCGTCACCCATGAGGAAGGGCTGGGCCGCGCCGTCGAATGGCTTGAGAAAATCGCTCTATGAAGATCATTGCCAAGTTGTGCCTCATTGTTGTTGTCATTGCCGCCTTGATTCCACCTTGGGCGACGCGGCCGGCGCAGGCTTTTTCGGTCGGCGAAGAACGCGAGCTGGGGGAAAAGCTGCTGTACACGGTACGGGCTTCGTTCCCGCTCATTGACGACCCGGATGTGACCGGCTACCTGACCTCGCTCGGCGAAGAGGTGTTGAAGGTGGCCGGGATGCGCTTCTTTGATTTTCGTTTTTTTGTCATCGACAGTAGTGAATTCAACGCCTTTGCGGCTCCGGCCGGCCTAGTCTTTTTTTACTCCGGCTTGATTGGCTCCATGCAGAATGAAGATGAGCTGATCTCGGTTCTGGCCCACGAAATGGCCCACGTCCAGAAGCGGCATCTGGCTGCGCGCATGGAAAAAGGGAAGTGGGTGACGTTGGCCAGCCTTGGTCTGGCTTTGGCCGGACTCTTGCTCGGTGGTGGCGGCGCTGTTTCCCAGGCCGTTTTGACCGGTTCTTTGGCGGCCGGGCAGAGCGCGCAACTGAATTTCAGCCGCGAGAACGAACAAGAGGCCGATTTGCAGGGCTACCAGTGGATGTTGGCCATGGGCCGCGACCCGGAGGGAATGAAAGACATGCTGGCGATCATGCGGCGGATTGCCCGTTACCGCAGCGAACGCTTGCCGCAGTATCTGATGACTCATCCCGACCCGGAAAACCGCCTGGAATACGTTTCGGCGCTGCTGGAGCAGAAACACGTGACGCCACCCCCACGGGACAACTTTGCCTTTCTCCGCTTCAAATACCGGGTTATGGTCTGGTCGGCGGGCAATGACACCGACGGGCTACGCGTCTCCCTGGCCAATATTATCGCCGACAGCCAGGCCAACCGCGAGCGGGTAACGATGGCAAAATTCGGCCTTGCCCAAATCGAGTGCCACGACGGCAACTATGACCGCGCCCGTGCTCTGCTAAATGAAGTGATTGCCGCCTATCCAAACAAACCGATTCTGCAAACCGATCTGGCGGTGGTTGAGGCGTCGGCTGGGAATTTCGACAAGGCCCGCGTCCTGCTGGAAGAGGCGATGCGGCGCGACAGCGGCGACATGTACGCCAGCCTCAACCTGGCCAAAATTTTCTTGCGGCAAAAGGAACTGGACGCCGCCGAGCGGGAGTTCCGCGCCCTGTTACTGCATTTTCCCGAATACCCAGCCGCCTATTTCTCGCTCGGGCAGATCGCCGCCGCTCGTGGCCAGCAAGGCCAAGCCTTTCTCATGGCTGGAAAATACCATCTTTACCAAGGCAAGCTCAAACAGGCGCGGGACAATTTCCGCATGGCGGCAAAGGAGCCAAAGAGCGATGCCGCCATCAAAAAAGAAGCTGCCGCCTCCCTTGCCCTGCTTGATCGCCTGGAAGGTAAAGAGAAACGAAAAAGCGGCAAAAACTGAGCCACTGGCTGGACAATGGCGAAAAGTATAGCGGTCGGCGCCAGCAAAGAGCGCCAGCCGCTGTCCAGGAAACCGGGGAACAATCATGCACATACTTGTCACCGGCGGCGCCGGTTATATCGGCAGCCACACCTGCCTTGAGCTGCTGCAAGCCGGACATCAGGTGACGGTGGTTGATAACCTGGTCAACGCCAAGGAAGAATCTCTGAAGCGGGTGATGGAGCTGACCGGCCGGACTTTGCTTTTTCATCAGGTTGACCTGGGTGACACCGCCGCCTTGCGCCAAGTATTTGCCGCCGCCACCACCCCTTTTGCCGCTGTCATCCATTTCGCCGGCTTGAAAGCGGTTGGCGAGTCAGTGGAAAGGCCCCTCTTGTACTACCAGAATAACATTGGTGGAACGGTTTCATTATGTCAGGTTATGCTTGAGTTCGGTCTGAAGCGCCTGGTCTTCAGCTCGTCGGCCACCGTCTACGGTAACCCGGCCAGCGTGCCAATCACCGAGGATTTTCCGCTGTCCTGCACCAACCCTTATGGCCGCAGCAAATTGATGATAGAAGATATCCTGCGCGATTTATACGTGGCCGATCATGGCTGGCGCCTCGCCTTATTGCGCTATTTCAACCCGGTTGGGGCGCATAAAGGCGGGCGGATCGGCGAAGACCCACACGGCATCCCAAATAATTTAATGCCTTATATCAGTCAGGTCGCGGTTGGCAAGCTGAGCCAGCTGTCAGTCTACGGCAACGATTACCCAACTCAAGACGGTACTGGTGTCCGTGATTTCATCCACGTGGTTGATCTGGCCTTGGGTCACGTCGCGGCCATTAAATGGCTGACGGCGCACAGCGGCATCCTTATCTGCAACCTCGGTACTGGGCGTGGTTATAGTGTGTTGGAAATGATCGCGGCCTTTGAGGCGGCCAGCGGCCAAAAGGTGCCTTACCGCATCGCCCCTAGGCGTCCTGGCGATGTGGCCGCTTGCTATGCCGACCCATCCTTGGCCAAGCGTGAACTGGGCTGGAGCGCCAGCCGTGGCATTGCCGAAATGTGCGCCGACACCTGGCGCTGGCAGAGCATGAACCCGCTTGGCTTTTCCTGACGCTTTCTTTTGCCGCCGCCGCAAGCCGGCGTCAAAACTGTGCCGGCAACGCTTGCCTGTTTTTTTCGATGAATTCAACCGGCGTTTTGTGTAGAATGCTGTATTTCGTACAGTTGACGCGATACGAATGGTGTTTGACCGCTGGAAGGAGACAGTGAGTAGCCAGATGTAGGGGTGTCAGGGTGCAGGAGTGTGAATTACTGCTGAAACGCTTGCGCGAGATTGTTGACCGGCCCATCCGGATCATGGTCGCTTGCGGCATTCAGAACCGGGTGATCATGCAGAACCGCCTGCGTGAGCAGCTGCCAAAAGAGCTGACGCTGGTTGCCGGGCCGGGCTGTTCGGCCTGTGTCGTTCCAGCCGGATACATTGATGTTTTTGTTCGTATCGCCGTCCGTCCCGATGTCATCACCGCCTCATGCAAGGACGTCCTGAACGTCCCCGGCAGCCAGGACTCGCTGGCCTCGGTGGCCGCGCATGGCGCCCATATCATCGAAATTGCCACGCCGCTCGACTGTCTGAAGCTGGCTAAGGCCAATCCCGGCAAAATTGTCGTCTACCCGGCGGTCGGCTTTGAGGCCAGTGCCCCCAGCGTTGCCGAGGCCATTTTGGAAGCGGCGGAACAGGGCATCGACAACTTCTGCGTTATCCCGTCAATCAGGTTGTTGCCGCCAACCATCGATCAAATTCTTCGCGACTCCTGCCTGAGGATTCGCGGTCTACTCTGCTCCGATCATCTGACCAGCATTTCCGACACCAGGGCCTATACCCGTCTAGCAAAAAAATACTCCATTGCCTGCTGTGTCACCGGTTTTGAGCTTTCCGATATTCTGCGCGGATTGCTCAACATGGTGATGCAAATCCGCCGCGGCGAAGCCAGCTATGACAACCAGACGGCGGAATATTTTTCTTCGGAGGAAAGTGAACGTATCCGCCAGATGGTCTCAGGAGTATTTTTCATCACCGACACCTTGTGGCGGGGTTTGGGCATCGTCGCCGGCAGCGGTTTTGTCATCCGCGACGAGCTGGCCCTGTATGACGCTACCAAACGCTTCCATATCCGCTTTTCCGAGGAAGACCCGCTGCGCGGCTGCGCCTGCGACAAAATTATCTCCGGTAGGGCCTTGCCGCCAGACTGCCCTTCCTTTGGCATGGCCTGCACGCCAGAAGACCCGGTTGGCCCGTGTATGATCACCAACGAGGGCATTTGTTGGTCATACTTCCATTTCAGTAACGTCGTCGAAACCGAAACCGAATAAACAGAAAAAAGGCCTATACCTTAAGGGCTCGGCCCGCTTAATCCGCGCTTGTGCCTGCCCTGGGTGGCTCGCCCCAGGCACGGCGGCTGTGCAGTACTCTTTTGCGCGTGTTCTGCCAGGTATGGCGGGGCAGGGCCGAATCTTCGAGGACAGCCAGCATTTTGCGGTACAATGGCAGCGGAATGGCCAAGGTCAGTTCGTCCGCCTTCAAAAATTTTCGCGCCGACGGGTCGGAAACCGCCCAAAACGGCGCGCTCGATGCCTTTCGCCTGATAGGCCAACGGCCAGGCGATGATATTGGCGCAAGCCGAGCCAAAAGGCGACACCACCGCCTGGTGATGCCCGGCGGCGTAAGAGACCAAAGAAAAAAGACCGGTCAGGACCTCTGGTCTGGCGAAAAATATTATCACCAATGGCGGCACGGTGTGTTGGGTAAGTGGCTTGAGGACACAGTACTTTCCCGACGGTTCCGGTGGCTGGGCGTCGTCCATAAAGGCGCGCATCGCTTCTGGCGACGGCAGATAGTGCTCGCCCTCAAAACCCGCCTGCGGAATACCGGTCGAAACGTACATGAATTTCCAGCCAGGGCCGGTAGACTCCGGCGTAATAACCGCCGCCCAGGCAGCCGCATTCTCTATGGCTGATCCAGGCCGCCTTGTTTTTTTTTGCGGGCCAGCCAGGGGTTGCCGACCAGGCAGGAAAAATCTTCGGCGAATGTCTTTTGCCAATTGATCAGCCCGGCCTTTTCCCGCTCGCGGCTGAAAATTTCCCCTGGCTTTGGCCCATAACCATCGGGTTTTTCGTCGGCGTAACACAGTCCAAATGGGGCTTCATCGTGGTTCAGCAGTTGCAAAAGACGGTTGGTGCCAGCGATGATTGTTGCCATGATATCTCCTTAACTTGGCAGGTTTGCCGGTGACGGATGATGCGTTTTGCGCCTTGTCCGCTGTCTCATAGATTGTTCCCGCACCGTTTCCAGTAGCCGCAAATAAATAGGCTTGATAAGTTTCTTTGGCACCGGCAAGGCTTTGCTGCCACAGGACGCAGGCTGTTGACCTGTGGGGCAACAGGGTGTTGATGAGCAGGTCGACCGTGACGGTCATAAGGCCGGGAAATTGCCGTGATTGATCCTCGTTGGCACCCATATTTTAGAGTATATGGAATTATAGCTGTTGCCAACTAAAAGGGGCGTTGATGACAGCATGTAAAAAGGTCTTGACGTTTTTTGCTTGGGTATGGTAGAAAGAGTGGCTCGCGGCGCTTGGCTGCGACGGTGGAGCTGGGGTGTCGAAGCGAGGGAGGCTGGTGAGGTTTTGCCGAGTTTTTCTGAGGTTTGGCGCTGGTTTGATGAGAGTTGATAGTCTTCATCCTATGAGGTTGGTTAGAGGCGAGAGCCTGTTGATGACGGTAAGAAGTGTCATCAAGCCGAAGCCTAGGCGATCTTTGAGAACTGAATAACAACGAGTAGAGCAGCAAACGGGCCCGAATGCCGTACGTTTGTTTTTTTGGTAAGCGTCAGTAATGACTGGAGCGGAAACGCGCAGTCATAAGAGTTCGCTTGCGGGGTAAACGGAGGTATGGCGAGAGGGCTGGCCGATGGCGGCATCTTGGGGAGCTGAAGCAATGAGGCTAAACCAAAGGGAAAGCCATGGGCCTGAGCCTTGCCGTTGCCTGGGAACAGGTGATGGCGCTTCTTTGAGAAAGAGAAGTAAAAGACAGGTTTTGGGTGACCTTTTTGAAGGGAATCCGAAGCCGAACAGGATATAAACTGGAGAGTTTGATCCTGGCTCAGAACGAACGCTGGCGGCGTGCTTAACACATGCAAGTCGGACGTGAAAGTTTCTTTCGAGAGACGAGTAAAGTGGCGCACGGGTGAGTAACGC
>JAIRRG010000101.1 GCA_031256095.1 Desulfobulbaceae bacterium | reverse complement strand
GAAGCCTTTCTCTTCAAATACGGGGCGGCGATCAACTACGACGACCCGGGCCGCCACGACCTGATGATGGGTGTTGGTCAGAAGTTGCCGACCGCCGTCTCCATCGCCATGGCCAAGACCCTGCGCGACAACGCCATTGATTGCGATGCCCTGGGCCATCATAGCACCCTGACCTCACAGTATGGCGTTTTGGCCATGGCCCGCGTCCACAATCAGAATCCGCGCACCTATGCCGAGATCCTTGCCAGTAGCGGCGAAGGGCGGAAAATTGTCCGTGACTTCGCGGAAAATATGGCCGCTGTCATCGCCTTGGCCGAAGCCGGCGATATTCACGGTATTGAAGAGATGATCAAAGACAGCGGCCACTACCTCGGCGAGCGTTTTCTCAAACACCGCATGAAGCAGGCCAAAGCCGTTGACGCCCTCTTGAGCGACGGGGCGATGCGGGGCGAAGGCTGAAAATCGGCAATAGATAAACTATAATTTACGCCAGGTTGCGTTGTCGCCTGGTCCATTTTTGAAAGGGATGAGGAATCAACCATGTTCACTGCCGCCAATGTCATCGACGAAGTACATACCTGTCCCAACTGTGGCCAGAAGATGACCTGTTGCCAGGCGCCGCCGATCCATGTTGGTGACGGCCTTGGCTGGGGTTCGGAATATCTGTTCATCTGCCTAAACGATGACTGCCCGCTCTTTGTCCGCGGCTGGCAGCATTGCGAAAACGACTATGGCCACTGCGCCTCGTATCGCTATATGGAATTACCGGGCAGTAAGGAAAGCAATGTCATGATGGTGGCCAGCAAAGACGCCTTCACGGGCAGCGTTGTTGATAAAAAAGAATTGGCCGCTCAGGATAAACGCCAGAAAAAAATCGCCGAAGCCGTGGCCGACCTGAGCGGGGCGGAAGCGGCTGGCAACTTCCCTCCGGCCTTGTACTTAACCTGCGAGGAGGCGGCGAACCGCGACGACCGGCGGCGGGCCATGGCCATCCTTGCGAAAATCGCCGGGCCAGAGATCATCGACCCGATCCGTAACCACAAATTCCGCGACCCGGCCCTGGAAGCCGAGGCGGGCCTGATTATTAAAAGTGTCTTGGAGCGTCATTATTTGCGCGAATGCCCGCATTGCGGCGAGCTGGTCAAGATGCAGGCCAAGAAATGCAAACACTGCGGCAGCGAACTCGGTGATCATTGATCGTGGCCGCAGGCGCCTACTCAGGTCAGGACAGTGAAGACTATTGTTTCGCGTTTGATGGAATCTTCCCGCGCTTTGCCCGCGTGCGCAACCCCAGCGAGGTGATCAAAACGCTTGTCTGAAGAATCTCAACAATCAGAGCGGTTGGACCCGCGGGTTTGGAAGATCGTCGCGGTCGTAGCGCTGGGCCCGTTCCTTTCGCAGCTTGATGCCACGGTTGTCAATGTCTCGCTCTTCAGCTTGGCGACGGAGTTACATGCCAGGCTGCCGGTCATTCAATGGGTGAGCAGCGGCTATCTCCTTGCCCTGGCGCTGATGCTGCCGCTGAACGGCTGGTTGGTTGAGCGCATTGGGGCCAAGAGGCTTTATCTCATCTGTTTTTCTGGATTCACGCTCTCTTCAGCGTTTTGCGCCCTCAGTTGGTCGGCTGAATCTTTGATCGGGTTTCGCGTGCTTCAAGGTGCCTTTGGCGGATTGATGGCGCCGATGGCGCAGTTGATGATGGCGCGTATTGCTGGCAAGCATATGGTGCGCGTTATGAGCCTCGCCGCCGTACCCATTCTAATGGGGCCGATTTTCGGTCCGGTTGTTGCCGGAGCAATCCTGCGGTACGCATCCTGGCCCTGGCTGTTCCTCATCAACCTGCCAATTGGTCTTTTGGCAATCGCGCTGGTGCTCTGTTTCCTTCCCGACGATCACGACCAAAGAATCAATCACAGAGCACTTGATTTTATCGGTTTGTTCCTATTGTCACCCGGAGTGGTACTGTTTTTGTATGGGTCGGACCGCATAAGGGAACAAGCTGGCATCGCCGCTTTGCTGCTCTCAATCCTTATGTTTGCCGCTTTTTTTTATAAGGCTCGCAAAGATGGCGAGCGAGCCCTGATCGACTTGCGGCTTTTTAGGAGCCGAATTTTCTCGGCGGCGGCGCTGGCTCAGTTCATTGCCAATGGATTGTCCTTCGCCGGGCAGATGCTGATAGCTGTCTATCTGTTTCGTGCCACGGGCCAATCGCCGAGCGCCGCAGGTTGGCTGTTGATGCCTTTGGGGCTGGGCGCGATGTGTACCTTTCTGTCTTTGAGTAGGATAACGCAGCGTTTCGGTATTCGAGGCACCGCGTTTGGCGGGGCCTCGCTGGCGTTTCTTGGGATATTGCCTTTTCTCTATTTGAGTGGGCATCCCCTTAACTTGACGATTCTGGTAGGCTCACTGCTTTTGCAAGGTATAGGGATGAGCGCGGTCGGCTTTCCGTCAATTTCCGCCGCCTATGCGTCGGTGAGAAAAGAAGCTCTGCCGATGGCGACAACCTCTTTGAACATCGTGCAACGTCTTGGCGGTCCAACGCTGACGGCTCTTTGTGCGACGATTCTCGACTGGCGGTTGACGTTGGCGGTCGCGCCGCATTCAAGCTCAGGCGTAGCCAGCGCATTTATGGTCAGCTTTGCCCTGCTGGCCTGCCTCAACACGCTACTGATGCTTGCGGCCCTAAGACTGCCGCGTTCGCTCGAAGGGCAATAAGGCAAAACGTTCTGGTGTGAGTTGTCAAACGCTGCCTCCAAACAGGGAACATGGATTGATAAGATCATGATAAAAACTCTTCTCGAAGCGATTCGCAACAAGCTGGATCATCATGTTATCGGCAAGGGTACATGGGCGAAAGTCTATCGTAATGGTGATGTCGCGGTGAAGCGCTTTTACGATGCCCCTATTGATATGGTTGAAAAAGAAGCGAAAAATCAACAATTTGCCCACAGCGCTGGCTTGCCTGTCCCCGCTGTCCACGGCGTTCAGAAACTCGACGATGGTACATTTGCCATAGATATGGCCTATATCTCCGGCGAGCCGCTTATGCGCTTCGGGATGAATAAGGAAGAAATGCGTGCGGTGTTCAATACCTTAGTAAAATTGCAAAACGAAGTGCATAGCGTATCCGCCGAGGGTTTGCCACGGGTGACGGAGCGCTTTCAGGAACGGATTGAACATCATAGTTTGAAGTTGGATGTACCCGCGAAGGCGCGGCTTCTGGCCTTGTTATCAAAGTTGGATGAAGGCTGCGCGAACCTCTGTCACGGCGATTTCCATCCACTGAATGTTTTGTTTAACGACGAGGGTCACTGGATTATTGATTGGACGGATGCTGGAGCGGGAAATCCGTTGCTTGATGTCTGCCGCGTGTATTTACTTGCGCGTTGTACTTTTTCATCGTCGGTGGCTGACATGTATTTACAGTGTTATTGCCGCGAAGCGAAAGTACAACCAGAGGAGGTTTTGGCTTGGTTGCCAATATGGGCGGCATTGCGATTGGCTGAAAAAACAAACTGGAGGGAACGGGTTCTTTTGCGACAAATTGTGAACAAATGGCTGCATCAAAGCTGAGAATAACAAATGGTCAGTGATTCATCGCTGGAAACCCGCTTTGCAGGTCGTCCAGATTGCCTTTGGCGAAGGCAAGCAAGGGGGCGGTCAATGAGTTACGAGCAAGTAAGCTTGACACAGTTGGATTTACAGACCCCATAAATTAGGCCGGGTCTCGCAAAAATAACGTTTTTTGCCAGGCAAATAACCCATCCTCTTTTTCCGGCAAAAAGCAGACAATGCCGGCCCCGGCGAAACCAAGCCAAGCCAAGCTTTCCGGGGCCAGGCGCAGGCAGACGAGGCGGCGGCAGAAGGTGTTTCGGTCGCGAGTCGTGTAACAGCCGGGCAGCTCCGGCGGCAGCAGGCGATAGGCGCGGTCGCGGCTGGCCGCCATATCTTGGCGTTCGGCTGACTGTCCGGCGGGCAGGGCGAGAAATTCCGGCAGTCGCCTTTGGCAGGTGCGCAGCCAGTCGTAACGCATGAGGTCAAGAAGGAGATCGGCATCTGGGTGCCGACTGATGAATCCGGCGAGGGTTTCGGCCAAAAAATCCTGGGTTGCCGCCCGCTGCAAGCCGCCGCGCTCATAAAAATAGTCTGTCAGGCCAAGGAAAAAGGCAGCGGCGTCTTCACCCGCCGTCCGTAGCCGGTGCCATATCGACGGAAAGAAGTGGTTATTGTAGAATTTTTCTACACATTCACCAAACCAATATAATTTAGCTAAGACGCCGTTATCCAGCCAATGGGTGGCCAAAACGCCATAGGGCGGGCGGGCGCTATAAACAAGGCCGTATTCCCTGGCTCGTTTTTCCAGCGGCGTATCCGGCAAGACCTTCAACAGTCCCATCTGAATATAGTGGGTGCCAGTGGCGAAGATTTTGGCGAATCCTGCCAGATAGCTTTCCCGTGTTTCATAGGGCAGGCCGAGGATCAGGTCGGCGTGGACAAAGACCGTGCCCAGTGCCGCCAGCCGCTTGGTGGTGGCCAGGGCGGTCCGGCTGTCCATTCGGCGGTTGATGGCGGCCAGGGTTTCTGCCTGGGTGGACTGGATGCCGATTTCCAACTGCAAGCGGCGCGGCGCTAAAGCGGCCAGGAAAGCGAACATCCCTTCGCTAAAATCTTCCGGGGCGATTTCACAGTGAATCCGTGCGCTGTGGTTATGGGCAAAGAGAAAACGCCAAATCGCCAGGGCGCGCTGCGGCAGCGTATTGAAGGTACGGTCAACGAAGCGTATTTCCTTGGGATTGTGGCCGAGAATTGTCATTAGTTCCTCGAAGACTTGCGGCAAATCCTTGTGGAAGACGCCGCAGTCGCGGGCGGACAGGCAGTAGCTGCAGGCGTGCGGGCAACCACGCGACGATTCATAGTAGACATGGCGGTGGCGCAGGTGGCCGGCAAAATCATCATCCTCGTAGGGAAAAGGAAAGGCGGCGCCGGTTACGGCGAGAGCTGTCGCCTGGTAGCTCCCCGCCAATTGACCATGGAGCAAATCCTGATAAAATGAATCGGCGATTCCCTCAATGGCGCCGACGACGGTGGAGCAAACGGTATCGGCTAACTCCTGACGTAAAATTCCCGCCTGCGGTCCGCCGATGACGATGCGGCTTTCTGGCAGGCAGCGGCGCAGGTCGCGGGCCAGATGCGCCACCAGCTCGCTGTTCCAGATGGCGGCGGAGAGAAAAACCGCCCAGGGTTTACTGGCGGCGATGCGCGACAGTATTTCGTAATACGGATCGTTGATCGTGAATTGGGCGATCCGCGCCAGACATGTTGGCAGATGCCGCCTGAGCGCCAGGCGCAGGTAAAAAAGCGCCAGGCAACTGTGGCTGTAACGGGCATTGATCCCGACCAGCAGGATGTTGCGCTCACGGCCTGGCATAGTTGGCAAACGTCTTCAGCGCCAGCGCCGCCTGGCGCTCGGCGGCTCCTTGTTGGCCGGTGGCGATTTCCCTGGCCCGTTGGCCGGCCAAATGGTAGGCGTCAGGATGGTGACGATAAAAACTGATTTGCCTGAACAGTTCGTCGCTGTTCTGCGCCATAAAAGCCGCGTTGGCTTCATCCAGCCGACGATAGACGGCGGCGAAATCTCTGACATCAGGCCCGTGCCAGGCCGCTTTTGCCCATAATGCCGCCTCCAGCGGATTGTGGCCGCCTTTTGGCGTCAGACTGCCGCCGATAAAGACATAATCGGCCAGGCCGTATAATATCGGCAGATCGCCATAGGTATCGACCAGGATCAGCCGTTCCTGGCGCCGCTGGCCGTTCGGCGAGCCGGTCAGCAGGGCGCTGAAATCCTGCCATGGCGTTTTTTCCCGGCGCAGCCAGGCGCGCAATTCGTCAAGCCGCTCGAGATGGCGCGGCGCGAGGATGAGTACCAGCGGCTTTTCCTGACACAAGCGCCGCCAGGTGGCAAGAAGCGCTTTCTCTTCGCCGGTGTGGATTGAGCCGCCGAGCAGGACTTCCTCATTTAAGGCGCAAACTCCGCGCAAAAACCGCAGCTTCCGTTGGTCGTCATCGTTCAGGCGATGGTCGTATTTGAGGTTGCCAGCGACGGTGATTATCCCGGCCCGCGCCCCCAGGGCGGCGAACCGCTCGCGGTCTTCCTCGCCGATCACGGCGATGGCGGCAAAGGCATCGACCATCGCCTTGAACAGCCAGGGGAAGCGGCTCCAGCCCACCGCTGCCTTGGCCGTCATGCGGCCATTGGTCAGCATCACCGGGCAACCTCGGCGGCGCAGGGTGTGGAGGGTCACTGGCCACAGTTCGCTTTCAAGAGCGATATACAGATCAGGATTGATGCGCTTCGCCACGCGGCTGACGATCCATGGCACATCGAGTGGTGCGAGAAAGCAGGGGACATCGGGAAGATGGCGCTGGGCGACATCACGGCCACGCACCGTCATCGCCGTCAGCACAATGTCGCAGCCCGGCGTTTGCCTCCCCGAGGTCTGGGTCCGAAGAGCGGCGATGAAGGCCAAGGCCGCCCGCGCCTCACCGACTGAAGCGACATGCAACCACAGGTGTGGAGCTTCCGATGCTCCGGTCTTTGCTGGCAAGGCTGGGTAGCAGCCGAAACGCTGGCGCAAACCCGGGCGTTGCCAGCCCGTAATCAGAGAAAAGATGATCAGTGGTGGCAGGGCCAGGCAGGAGACAAGGCCAATCACAAAACAATACAGGGCCATGGAAAATCCAGAGATGAAAGAAAAGAAACGACGTCCGACTGATTACAAGAAATAGGCCACGATTTCAAGAAAGTCTGGTATAGTCGAGCCCTTTTCCCGGCGGAGAGTACCGGTAAAAAGAATAGGATACAGGGGTAGCTCTATGCGCAAGATTGCAATTGTTTTCTGTGCACTCATGCTG
>JAIRRG010000077.1 GCA_031256095.1 Desulfobulbaceae bacterium | reverse complement strand
GGAATGCGCGCATGCTCATTCTCGGTTCTTTTCCGTCGCCGGCTTCGTTGACCGCCGGGCAGTACTACGCGCATCGGCAAAATCAATTCTGGCGCATTCTTGCGGCGGTGCTCGGCCTGCCGTTGACCGGCATGGACTATCCGGCAAAGCTGGCGGCGGTCAAGGCCGCCGGCATCGCCATTTGGGATGTCTATGCCGCTTGCGAGCGCGCGGGCAGTCTCGATGCGGCCATTCGCAACGGCAAGCCCAATGATTTCGCTTTGCTGCGCGAGGCAGCGCCGACGATGCGCCGCGTCTGCTTCAACGGACAGGCGGCCGGCAAGTTTGCGCCGCAACTGTCGGCGCTGGGCTATGAAACGATCATCTTGCCGTCGACCAGTCCGGCCAATGCGACCTGGAGTTTCGAGCGCAAGCTGGCGGCCTGGCGGGAAGGACTTGCCGAAATCAGTTCCTGAAATGTTCAGCAAGGCCGCGTCGCACCGAGAGTAGAATCGCTGCGAACCTTGGGAGCCGAGACAATGAACAGGAAAGCGGAATCCGTGGTGGAGGAAGATCGCCGCCTGAAGCTGCCGGAAATAGTCAACGCCTTGATGGCGGATGGGCTGGTCGACAGGGAAGCCGGCGAGGCGTTTAGACGCGAGAGGCGTTATTTCCGTGGCGACATACATCCGCTGACCGTAGTCGCCGAGCAAAACTGGCGGACCCCCGGCCCGTCGCCGCGTTTGCTCGACCGCGATTACCTGACGCAGTGGCTGGCCCAGCGGACGGGGATGCAGTATTTCCACATCGATCCGCTCAAAGTCAATTTCGCCATCGTCACCGAAGTAATGTCGAGCGCCTATGCGACGCGCTTTCGCATTCTGCCGGTCGGGATGACGGCCAACGAGGTGGTCATTGCGACCGCCGAGCCTTTCCAGAAGGGATGGGTGGCCGAACTGGAGCCCATCCTCAAGAAGAACATCCGGCGGGTGATTGCCAACCCGGACGATATTTCCCGTTACCAGATCGAGTTCTACAACCTGGCCAAGTCGGTGAAGCAGGCGGTGGCGCGCGGCGACGTGGCGAGCACCGGCATCTCCAGCTTCGAGCAACTGGTCGAGTTGGGCAAGAACAAGGGCAATCTCGACGCCAACGACCAGCATGTGGTGATGATCGTCGACTGGCTCTGGCAATATGCCTTCGAGCAGCACGCCTCGGACATCCACATCGAACCGCGGCGCGATCTCGGCATCGTCCGTTTCCGCATCGACGGCGTTTTGCAGCAGGTCTACCAGATTCCCGGTCAGGTGCTCAACGCCATGGTCAACCGGATCAAGATTCTCGGCCGCATGGATGTCGTCGAAAAACGCCGATCGCAGGATGGCCGCATCAAAACGCGCATGGTAACCACCGGCAGAGAAGTCGAACTGCGGCTGTCCACGCTGCCGACCGCCTTCGGCGAAAAGATCGTCATGCGCATTTTTGATCCGGAAGTTCTGGTGCGCGATTTCGCCAACCTGGGCTTTAGCGACGAAGACTATGCGCGTTGGCACAGAATGACGAGCCAGCCGAACGGCATCATTCTGGTCACTGGCCCGACCGGTTCAGGCAAGACGACCACGCTCTATTCGACGCTCAAGCAACTGGCGACCTCGGAAGTGAACGTCTGCACGCTGGAAGACCCGATCGAAATGATCGAGCCGACCTTCAATCAAGTCCAGGTCGTGTCGGACATCGGCATGGACTTCGCCTCCGGCATCCGTGCGTTGATGCGCCAGGACCCGGACATCATGATGGTCGGCGAAATCCGCGATCTGGAAACCGCCGAAATGGCGATCCAGGCGGCTCTGACCGGCCATCTGGTGCTCTCCACGCTGCACACCAACGACGCGCCGACGGCGGTAACGCGCATGCTCGATCTGGGCGTGCCGCCCTATCTGATGCAATCGACTCTGCTGGGCGTCATGGCGCAGCGTTTGGTGCGCACCCTCTGCCCGAAATGCAAGCAGGAAAGCGCCATGCACGCCGAGGACGAAGAAGCCTGGAATATCCTGGTATCCCCCTGGAAAGCGGGCAAGCCGCACGCCTTCTACCGTCATACCGGCTGCCTGGACTGCCGCATGACCGGATATCAGGGTCGCGTCGGCCTGTACGAAATCATGGAGATGTCACCCGAAATCAGGAAGCTGGTGACCGAGACCACCGATCTGGCGCGTTTGCGCGAACAGGCGGCGCGCGAGGGCATGAAGCCGCTGCGCATCTCCGGCGCTCAAAAGGTATCCGCCGGCCTTACCACCATCGAAGAGGTGATGAAAGTCGCGCCGCCGGTGCAGGGGTAGGGTTTCAGTCGTTAATGCTCGGCAAAATACATAGCGAGGATGGTATTGTATGAATTATAAAAATTTTTCTATTACTGGAGTAAATCCGGAAACTGGTAGAAAAAAACCGTAAAATTAAAAGTGCCAAACATCGCAACGCTTAGGGAAATAGTTTTACGCGAAAGTTTTTTAAAGGAGCCTTTTGAGATAACGGAAATTCCTTTTGAGCCACCATCGGAGCGGCAGTTGAAGTATGCGTGAGATTTGGGAATTAATATTCCACGCGGGGCTTGTCTTGAAGATTTGAGTGTATTAATCTCACGTGCTGTAGATGATGACAGTGGTCCGAACTCTGGCCTTATTGAATATGCTACCAGCAAGTGGCTGACATTCTCAAATTATATAGGTGAAACAGCTCTTTTCAACTTTATTCTTAATAAATTGCCACTCGGAGATAAGGTGGCATTTTTCTGTTTTTCTATATATAGATACTTATCTGGTGATTCCCATATAAACCTCGATACATCGGCGCTACGTGGTACATTTTATTCGTTTGCGCAGCAATATGTTAGTGATTCAAGTTTTATTGAGTCGATGGAAAAATATGGAATTGGAAAAGGTGGTCACATTATAAAGATAAGTGGTAACGGCGAAGATGCTGGGATGGATGCTTATAAAACAGTGGCTAGATTCTTAAATACTTCACTTAATACTCCGCTTCCAGTCAGGTATTTTGTGGTGGCAAAAGACCCTGATGCTGCCGAAAAGAATCCAACAGCCCAGGTTCTGCTAGAGTCGGAAGCTGAAAAGAAGGGCTATTCAGATGGTTATTATTTAGATGTGCCAGGAAAATATACTATTGACGTTACGGCGTTTGATGATCTCGATGATGCTGTCAAATATGCAGTAGAGCACATAGGAACTTATGGCTACAATGGTGACGACGAGGAAGAATATCTAGCAAAAAAATCTCAAAAGCTAAAAGAAAAAGTTTTGGACAGAGAGATTGATATAAATAACCAGATAAAAATAGAACGCAAAGCAGAAAAGAGGGCGCAACAGCAAGCAAATGAGCGACCTATTACTAAAGGAGGTGGTTGCGCTACGGTTGTTGTAATTGCTTTGATTGTGGTTTGTGCTATGGTTTATTTATAAGTAAGCGTGATAAGAGCTCCCGGCAAAGGAAGCAAGGCCCTATCAGGTACGCGATGCACGGCAATTTCTGGAAGACATTGGAGTAAGACCATGAATACGATGATGCACAAAGGCTATGCGGCGCGCGTGGAGTACAGCGAGGAAGATCAATGCTTTGTTGGGCATATCGCCGGAATACGTGACATCGTGGGTTTCCACGGCGATAGCGTTATCGAGTTGCGCGCTGCTTTTGAGGAGGCTGTCGACGACTATCTGGAGACGTGCGAGAAACTGGGGCAGCCGCCGAATCGCCCCTATTCCGGGCAGTTCCGCCTGCGCCTTTCGCCGGAGCTGCACGCCCGTGCTGCAATGGCCGCAGAAACCCAGGGCAAGAGCCTGAACACCTGGGCGTCAGAAGTGATTGGGCGCGTTTTCGGTTAAGCGTCCAACGTCAACGCCATTGCTGAAAACCGCCGCTCACTTTAGGCGAATACTGAAAGTTTTCGGTGCATTGGAGGTGTTTTTTTGCCGGCCTTCGAACGACAGGGTTGAAGAAGCCGCGTCCCAGTGCATGGGTTGCCCGTCGTAGGGGTTGCGTAAATCAGGGCCGACGCGCTGCACATAGTCGGCGCCTTGAGCCCGCGGCACCTTGTCGTGCCGCAAGGCGGCTTGTAGAGCGACCAGACGGATGTAGCCATCGAGATCATG
>JAIRRG010000073.1 GCA_031256095.1 Desulfobulbaceae bacterium | reverse complement strand
GCTTCCGGTTTTGATGCCATCGCCGCTTTGGCTTTCTCCGCCTCGGCGGAGTTTGCTCCGCTCTGGCTTTGCTCGACGGCCGCCTGAGGCCCCGCCTCGTCCGATGGCGGTTTCTTTTCAGCGCAGGCGGCAAGGCAAAAAATCAGAAGGAGCGACAGCAGCAAGCGGTTCATGGACGCGGTTCCCCGAAAAGGGGCAGCGTCGCTTCGACAATCTGCCGATGGACTGTCTCCGCCCGCTGGCTGGCGTCGATGCGGCGGATGAAGGGGAAAGAAAGAGTATTGAAAACCTCTCGCACTTTTTCCAGATAATTCAGCCGTTCAAAATCATTGGGCGTATCGCCGCGCTCATGGATGCGGCTGAGGCCGACGCCAGGTTCCGCCTCCAGGAGCAGCGCCAAGTCGGGCGGCGGCGCGAAACTGTGGGCGGCGATGATTTCCCGCGGATCGACTCCCATCGCCCCCTGATAAGCGATGGTTGAAAGATAGTAACGGTCACATAACACATGATTGCCCGCGGCCAGTTGCGGAGCGAGAAATTCCTCGACATGCTGGCGGCGGTCGGCGATGAAGGCGGCCAATTCCTGTTGCGGGCGATAGCGGACGCGGTTTTTCAGGATATCGCGGATGACCAGGCCGTGCGGGCCATCGGTTGGCTCGCGGGTGATGACAACCGGCAGGCCACGTTGACGCAGAGCAGCAGCCAGAAGCTGGAGCTGGCTTGACTTGCCCATACCATCAATGCCCTCAAAGACGATCAATTTGCCCGCGGTCATGGCGAAGCCCTACGATGCTTGTCACGACGATTTTGGGCGATGGCCCCGGCCATGGCAATCGCCGCCGCCAGACTGTCGTGGCTGGCCTGGCCGCTGCCGGCGATGTCGTAAGCGGTACCGTGATCGACCGAGGTACGGACAATCGGCAGGCCGCAGGTGACGTTGACGCCGTCTTTGAAATGAAGCAGCTTAAACGGGATCAGGCCTTGGTCGTGGTACATGCAGATGACGGCGTCGTACTGGCCGTTTGCGGCGCTGTGGAAGACCGTATCTGGCGGCAGCGGCCCGTGGACGTCAATGCCAGCCGCTCGTGCCTGGACAATGGCCGGTAAAATCAGCCGTTCTTCCTCGTCGCCGAAAAGGCCATCTTCGCCAGCGTGTGGATTGAGTGCCGCCACCGCCAGGCGTGGCTTGACCAAGGCAAAGTCGTCGCGTAGCGTGGTGTTGCAGGCGTTAATGCAGGCAAAAATTTTGTCGCGGTTGAGTTGGGCGGCCACTTCTTTGAGCGGGCAATGGATCGTCACCAACATCACCTTCAAGCTGTCGCCAGCAAGCATCATATGAGTGTGCGGTGTTTTTGTCAAAGCAGCCAGCATTTCCGTATGGCCAGGATAGGGATAGCCGGCGTCGTGCAGCGCTTTTTTGCTGATTGGCGCGGTAATCATGGCGGCAAAAACTCTTTCTTCAATCAAACGTACCGCCGCCGTGATATAGGAAGCCGCCGCCTGGCCAGTCGCGGCGTTGGCCTGACCCCAGACCAGCGATTCGGGGTTAAGATGCGATATCGGCAACACCGGCACGGTTTTGTCTTTTAGCGCGTCTCCTGGCTGCCAGGAGACGAAATCCGGGGAAAGGCCGCAGACTTCAGCCGCCCGCCGCAAGACCGCCATATCGCCGACCACCACCAGCGGCGGATCCTCTGGGTCATTCTCGGCAAAATAGCGGACGATGATTTCCGGGCCAATGCCGACCGGGCATCCCATGGTGATGGCAAAAAGCGGCGTGGCAAGGGGCATATTTACGGAACCCATTGGTGAAGGAAGCGCCTTTTCACAACGCGGCCTCAAAGGCGTTTTCAATCAGCGATAACTGTATCTGGCCTACCGTATCAATAATAACACAAACCACATCGCAACGCGTCGCTGTTTGTCGAGGCTGGCTGGCCATGTATTCCAAGGCAACCATGGTGATCTGGCGCTGTTTTTTTGCCGTCACCGCCGCCGCCGCGCCGCCGTAACGCTGGCTTTTCCGGGTCTTCACCTCAACAAAGACCAAGGTGTCGCCGTCTCGCGTGATAATATCTATTTCGCCGAATTTATTCCGATAATTTCGCTCGACGATAACATGGCCGCGCTGGCGCAAGAAATCGGCGGCCAGTTCCTCGCCACGCCGACCGAGCAAGCCGCGTTGGTCAGGAGACATCGCTGACCCCGCGAAAGCTGCGCCGGTGTGCTGGACAAGGGCCCCATCGGCGCAGCATTTCATAATGATCCTTGGTGGGATAGCCTTTGTGTTTATCGAAGTTATACTGTGGATACTGGTGGCCCAGTTCCAGCATAATGCCGTCGCGGCTGGTTTTGGCGATGATTGAGGCGGCGGCGATGGAGGCGCTTTTGCTTTCGCCCTTTTTTAGGCAGGATTGTGGGATGGCGTCGTCGATGGTGAAAATGCCGTCGATAAGGAGATAATCCGGGCGCGGCCAGTGGCTGGCCAGATCGTCGAGGGCCAGGCGCATCGCCAAAAGTGAAGCCCTGAGGATATTGATGCGGTCGATTTCCTCAGGGGCGACGATACCTAAGCCAATCGCCGCGCCGCTTTCCCATAAATGGGCGGCCAGCCGCTCGCGCTTTTTCGCCGATAGAATTTTCGAATCACGAAAGACAGTGGTATCAATGCCATCCGGCAGGACAACACAGGCGGCGACCACCGGTCCGGCCAGAGGACCGCGCCCAGCCTCGTCGGTCCCGGCGACACGCCGATAGCCAAGCTGATGCAGGCGCCGTTCGCAGGCAAACGTATCGCCGTCTTCGCCATACTCCACAGCCGCCAACATGTCCGCCTTTTTATCAACGCTCGCTGCCGGAAATCAGCGGCCTGCCTGGGCAGACAGGCCGCGAACCGAGCGGCCCATCCGTGCGGCTCGCTCAGTCCGGCAAAGATTAAGGGAAAATCAGTGGTTGAGGCTGGCCTCGCGGATACGGGCCGCTTTGCCGCGGCGGTTGCGCAGATAGTAGAGGCGCGAACGCCGTACCCGGCCACGGCTGACCAGCTCAATCTTGTCAACCCGGGGATTATGCAGGGCAAAGGTCTTTTCGACGCCAACGCCATGGGAAATTTTTCTCACGGTAAAAGTCGCGTCCATCGAGCCGTTCTTCCTCTTCATAACCACGCCCTGAAAAATCTGGATGCGCTCCTTGTTGCCTTCAATGATGCGGATATGCACTTTTACGGTGTCGCCGGGCCGGAAATCGGGATGGTCGAAACGCAACTGCTCCTGGTTGATGCGGTCAATAATTGTGCTCATGGCTTCATTCCTTATGAATTTGTGTCCTGGGGTTGTAGAAAAATTTTAGTCTCGCGCCGTGCCCAGCAGCCGGTCGAGGATAATCGCCGCCGCCGAGCGCACCGACAAATGATTGTATTCACCGGCGCCATAAATAGGCGGCAATATGGCGTCGGCCATGGCCGTCGCCTCTGGCGCCAGGCCGTGGGCGGTACCGAAAAGCAACAAGGTCGGCCGGCCGGCGGCGATTTTTTGCCGCAAGGCCTGGTAGCCAACACCGGCTTTACTTTTTTTGGCGCTGGTTGCCACCACCAATGGCGGCTGGCCGCACTCATCGCCCATTACTTTTATCACCGCCGCCAAATCGTCGGCCAGTCGCACCAGCGACAGGGCATCCTTACGCGCCGGATTATAACTCGCCCCGTAACCTTGCCGCCAGTGGCCAGTAATCTCATCGACAAGACGCCTCTGATCGGCGTAAGGCGTCACCACGAAATAGGCGTCCACGCCAAAGGTGCGGGCGGCG
>JAIRRG010000068.1 GCA_031256095.1 Desulfobulbaceae bacterium | reverse complement strand
TTCGTCTTGCCCGCCGCCAGAATGAACTGTGGAACCACCAGCGGAACCGGCAGCGGAGGCCAGCCAATTACTTTTGCCCATTGCCCGTTTGCCGACAAGGGCCACGATCTCTTGCAAACTGATGGCTTGAGGTTGGTAGAAAACCGGTTCAATTAAGCTGTCGCCAGCAATTACCTGACTATCGGAGACCGCCGTGTCATACAGGGCCGTGCCGGGATAAATGCGGACGCCGGTGAAGAGGAAGAAAATCGTTCGCCGCAGTTTTTCCAGATTATCGAGAGTTTGGGCCACCGTTTGCCGCGACTCGCCAACGCCGCCAAAAAGAAAATAATGGGCCACCCGCAAGCCGGCGTCGAGCGCTTGTTCGTGGGCGGCGAAGATATCCGCCGTCGAGAATGGTTTGCGATAGGATGACAGCATAATGTCGGATAGGGATTCACTGCCGAATTCAACATGTTTGCAGCCCGCTGCCCGCATGGCCGCAAAATAGCCTGGCGGCAGGTGAAGTGGCGCGAAAAACGCGCCCCAAGGAATGGTCAGTTTCTCCCACCGCAGCGCCTCGGCCACGGCCAGCGAATGGTCAATATCGGAATTGAAGGCTGAGTCGGTAAAAAAAAGATATTTTGCTCCCGCCGCTTCCAGCCCTTTCGCCTCGCTTGCCACCGCCGCCGGGTCAAACAACCGGTGCTTGCCGCCTTCGATGCGCGGATAGGAACAGTATGAACAACGGAAGACGCAGCCGCGTTTGCTTTGCAGGTTCAGCATCCCACTGTGGCGTAGATAGTATTGGTGATGGCCGTGGGCGGGTATCAGCCGCCGCACTGCCATCCCCGGCCACGGCGGCGGCGGGTCAGCCGTTTGTCCTAGCGAGATGACACCTTCACAGGCTGCCGGGTTGTGCCCATCGGCCAGGGCGTCGAGCAGCGAGGCGAAGCGTTCGCCTTCACCAACGACGCCAAAATCGGCGCCAGTTTCACGGAGAAATGCCTCCGGCATCATGGTGAATCCGCAACCGCCGAGAACAATGACCGTTCGCGACGGTGTCGTTCGTGACGGTGTCGTTCGTGACTGTGTCACTGGCAAACGTGCGCGCAGCCAGGCCACCAATTCTTTGTATCCGGCGAGAAACGACAGCGGCGCGGCGTAGTCGGTGTTGTCGATGTTGCGGCAGGACAGGCCAATGACATCTGGGACAAATTCTTGAAGAATTGCGCCAAGTTCGTCGTAGCTGGTAGCCAGCAGGTCACAAATGTGCGTCTGGTGTTTCCCGGCGATGGCGCCGGCGACGTAATCGAGGCCAAGCGGATAAACTGGATAGGGCGAAGTATGGCGGTTGGCGGAAATAAGCAGGATTTTCACGGTAATAGCTGATCGCCTCTGGTGTTGGGCGCGGCCAGGCTCATGGCCGTGACCGTGTCGCCCAAACCCAGGACCAAAATCTTTTGATCAGTTCTCAGGGCGATATTGCCGCCGGTGAGGGCAGCTGGTATTTGAGCTGCTTCAACGCAGGCCGCCGCCACCGCCACCGCCACCGCCTGAGCTGAGGCAAATTCACCGACAGCACCGCGGTGCCGCCAGACAGGAATTTCGCCAACTTGTCCTAAAAACTCAGCCAGCTGTCGGTCAGCCAAGAGCCGTTTCGCCTGTGGCGCGCCGACAAAGATCGCGGCGTAGTCCACTGCTACCCTAGCCGGGCCGCCCAAAGCCGTGAGCAGGGCAGTTGGCAACCCATCCCTGCCATTTCCGTAAAAATCAAGGCGGATCAGGCACTTGGCCTCGGTAATTTGTCGGTTCAGCCAAAAGCCGCCACCGCCGTCGGCCAAGGTTTCGTCCGCATCAATGGAAGGGTCAAAGAGTGGCGAAAAGCGGGAATGACCTTCATCGGCGGCGACGAACAGGGAGTTTTCGGTGGCGTCAAGCATGGTGTGCGCGGCCATGAGCGCCTGCTCGAAGGAATAATCGCCGCCGGAAAAGGCCAGATTTTTTCCTTTGGCCTGAAAATGGATGGCAATGCGACCGGCGGCGCTGTTATGGGTCGAACCAACGAAATCGGTGGGACTGGGAAATTGTCCTTCGGATTCGGCCAGGCCATGGAGAAAATTGTAGGTTTCACTCAAAGCGCCCCAGCCGCTGGCAAAGAAGACCGATTTGATCTTTGGTAGGTCAGGCTCTGTTCGAGAAACGGCATCAACGGCCAAGGTCAGAGCCAGTTTGGCCAGCCGCCCCAGCCGCCGCGTCGCCCGATGCGGGATTGCCGCGCATAATGCCGTTTCCGGCAACTGGCCACTGACACTTTCGCCCGCCGCCAGCCTGGCCATTACCGTTTTCAAGCCACCCGCACCGGTCAGACAGGAAAAGCCATGGACGGCCAGAAATTCCCCGGCAATATTGTTGTCATCCCGCCAATTTTTCCGTCCCCTTTCATCATTAAAATGGTCATTAACCTGGTCGATAACAAGGGCTGTATTGTTACCACCGAAACCAAATGAGTTGGACAGCACGCGCCGTGCCTTGGTAAATCTTGGCGACAATACCGGCTCAATACCCAATCTGTCGTCCACTTGACGGCAACCGGTGGTTGCGGGAATGAATCCTTTACACCCTGCCAAGGCTGACACCACAGCCTCGATGCCGCCGGAGGCGGCCAGGCTGTGACCAGTTGCCCCTTTGATCGACGACAACGGCGGTGGCGTGGCGAAAACCGCCCGGATGGCCTTGGCCTCCGCTGCATCGTTGTCCGGGGTACCGGTGCCATGCAGATTGATGTAATCAACATCCTCCGGCCCGATACCGGCATCAGCCAAAGCCGCCATAATCGCCGCCTGCGCCCCTTCACCATCCGGATGGGGCGCTGAGGCGTGATAGGCGTCGCAGGACAGGCCGGCGCCAGTCACTCTTGCCAAGACGTTTTCACATTTTTCAGTGGTCAGGAGCAAAAAACCCGCGCCTTCGCCAACGTTGATGCCGCGACGATAGGCATCGAGCGGTTTACAACCGTCGGCATCCACCAGTTGCAGCGAGTGAAAGCCGAAGCAGGTGAGCCGCGACAGTGAATCAACGCCGCCGGCGAGCGCGGTTTTGACGCGGCCGGCGCGCAGCAGGGCCATG
>JAIRRG010000049.1 GCA_031256095.1 Desulfobulbaceae bacterium | reverse complement strand
CCACGTCGTCATCGGGGTCGGTGTAACAACAGAGAGTGATGCCTCCGCTTTTGTCCTTCTCCTCTTCGTCGAAGCTCTTCCGCGAAATCTCATTGTCGTTTTCGTCCTTCACCACTTTTTGCAAATCATCCGCCACCTCAGCGATTTTGCTCAACTCGTTATCGTCAGGAAGCTCATAATAGACAAAGGCCAGCTCATACATCCCAGGGGCTCTGTTGAGCCCTTTGAAATTCAACTGAAACAAATACTTATACCCCTTGCTGGCGTACATCTTCGCCGCCCCTTCATGGATGACGCCCCACGGCCTTGGCTTCCCGTCGGCGTCATAACCCTGGACAGGACGTTTTTCCCCTTTCAGTTCCCCCAAATACCAGCCCCGGTATTTATTCCCATACGCTTCAACCGCGCCTGTATGGCTTAAATAAATCATGTGCAGCGGACTGATAAGCTGCCATTTTTGATTGCTATACTCCAGCGCCCCCGTATCAAATATGGCCTTTTCTCCCCATGGCGCCAGGGCCAGTTGCGAGTGCAGCTTCCGCGCCGTTAGCGAGCCTATCGCCGCGTCTTTGCGGCCAGGGTCTTTGCAGTGAATCCCCGTATAAAATCCCTCATCCGTGGCTAAAATGACTGTCAGGCATCCTCCCGCCGCGCCATAGTCTCCCGATTCAACCAAGCTCGGCGTCACCAGCGATGGATAGAGAATCACCGCCTTGTCACCTTTGATGTGGATGTAGTACTTTTTATTCTTGTTCAGACCCGTTTGTTGCCCTTCCTCTGATGGAGCCGCCATAACTATTCTCCCGCGCTAGGCTTATTCGCTGTCGTCTTGCTTGCCATCGCCAAGATGAATGACATTGCCGCTAATTACATTGTATTTCGAACCACCGCTTTTCTGTTCCGCCCCCGCCTTCTTGCTTGCCTGGCTCTCATCAAACAAATGCAAGCTATGCGAGCTGGCGACGGCACGAAACAAAGCCTCAAGCCGTGGCGATGGCGGCCAACATGAGCAAGGTAGCAAAAAAATACGGTAAAGAGAAGCGCCAACAGGTTAATTTTGATGGCGCTATCCGCTGGGCTGGGCTTGTTATTTGTTGTCCAAGACCGGTAAAATCGATAATTTGAGTCATTGTATACCCTGGAATGATTATGGATTCATTGCGCATGGCAAGCGGCCAGCAACAATCTCCGGCCCGCCATCCGGTCCACCCTCCGGTCCGACCGGCCTTGCCGGAACTGCTCGCTCCAGCGGGTAATCTGGAAAAACTCAAGACAGCCGTTCACTACGGCGCCGATGCCGTGTATCTAGGCGGCAAAAATCTCAGCCTGCGCCAGAAAGCCGGAAATTTTTCGCTGCAAGAGATGGAGGCGGCCAGGGATTTTCTGCGGCCACGCGGCGTCAAGCTCTATGTGACGGTCAATATCTTCGCCCATAACGATGATTTCGCGGGATTTGACGATTACCTGCGTCAGCTCGGTTCGCTGGGTGTCGATGCCGTTATCGTCGCCGATCCCGGCGTTTTCATGCGCGTCCGCCATCTGCTGCCGCGGATGCCGATCCATCTGTCGACGCAGGCCAATGTCACCAACCTGTACGCGGCGCGATTCTGGTTTGAATTGGGTGTTCGCCGTCTCAACTTGGCCCGTGAGCTGTCGTTTGCCGAGATTCAAGCCATCCGGGCCGGCGCCTCCGGCGAGTTGGAGGTCTTCGCGCACGGCGCCGTGTGCATATCCTATTCCGGGCGCTGTATGCTCTCCAATTATCTAACGGGACGCGACGCCAATCGCGGCCAATGCGCCCATCCCTGCCGCTACCGCTACGCCCTCGTCGAGGAAAAGCGTCCTGGCCAGTATTTTCCAGTGGAGGAGGATGAACGCGGCAGTTATATCTTCAATGCCAAAGACCTCTGCTTGTTGCCGCGGCTGCCTCTTTTGGTGGCGGTCGGCATTGATGCCCTGAAGATTGAAGGGCGGATGAAATCGGTCTACTACGCCGGCAGCGTGACACGGGTGTACCGGGCGGCGCTTGATTATCTGGCGGCGTTGCCAGCCGAAGCCTGGACTGAGCCGGAACATATCGTCATGCCGGAGGAATTCATGGCCGAAATCTGGCACACTGGCACCCGTGGCGCCAGTGAAAATTTCTTCGCTGGCCGGCCCGGCCCAGAAGAAATGCTCTACGACGCGCCGCGGGCGCCGCAGCAGTACGAGCCGGTGGCATTGGTGCGCCAGGCGGGCAAAGAGCCGCTGGTTGAGGCGAGAAACCGCTTGGCCGTCGGCGACGAAATTGAGTACCTGCCGCCGGAACTAACGACAGTCCCGGCTCGCGTCACAGCGCTCTTTAATGAAGTTGGGGACAGCCTGCCGGTGGTCAATCCTGGCCAGATCGCCCGACTGCGGGCGCAGCCGTCGCTGTCGGAAGCGACGGCATATGGCCTGATCAGGCGGCGTCTGGCGTGATGGTTAGCCCGCCGCCACCTCGACACGGTTACGGCCACTTTGTTTCGCTTGATACAGGGCGTGATCGGCGCTTTTCAGCAACTCGCTGTCGTCTCTGTAGTGCCGTTGCCAGGTGGCGATGCCGCAACTGATGGTACAGCGGATAATCTGGCCGCTTGGCGTGAGGCTTTCGTGACGGGCGACGGCCTGGCGCAGGCGCTCGGCCAGTTGCCGGGCCTCGTCGAGGCCGCTTCGCCTACAAATGATGAGAAATTCTTCGCCGCCGATACGGTTGACCATGTCGTAACCGCGGACGTTGCCGCTGAAAATTTTCGCCACATCGCGCAGAACCATATCGCCGGCATCATGGCCGTAGGTGTCGTTGATGGCCTTGAAATGGTCAATGTCAAGCATAATGCAGGCGAGGTTTTCTTGGAAACGGGTAGCCTCGGTTATGGCATCTTTCATGCGCCGCATGGCGTTACGGCGGTTGGGCAGGCCAGTCAGGGGATCGGTCATGGCCATAAGCTGTAACTGGCTGTTGGCGGTCGAGAGCTGTGCGGCATATTGCTCAATAATTTCCCGGTCGCGGCTGACCGTCTGACAGTAGCGCAAAAGACGCTCGCCGTTTCTGATCCGCGCTGCCAACACTTTTAGCGACAAGGGTTTTATGAGGTAATCGTTAACCCCGGCCTTGAAGACCCGTACTAGGTCGTCATCGCTTTCAGAGCCGCTCAGTATGATGATGTAGGTATGCTCGGTCGGGCCAGTGCGGCGTAAAGCTTTGCACAGGCGGATGCCATCCATATCCGGCAGCCGCCTGTTGCTAATCACCATCTCTGGCCTTTCTTCCAGCGCCAATTTCAGCGCCTGTTTGCCGCCTTGGGCCGCCAGCAGGCGGCGGTTTTTCCCTCGCAGGTATTGTCGGAGGGTTTTAAGGAAAATGGGATCGTCATCGACGATGAGAATGGTCAGCGGCTCGTTTGGCTGATGGCCGTCGTAATCCCTTGCCGGCACATTCATCACCTTGTTTTTTTTGTTGCTCGTCACGGCTTTCACTCGCGCTTCAAGGGGTTGATTGAGCGACCGACGGCGGCCAGGCGCGCTGGACATCGGCTGGTGAATCGGGCTGTTACAAAATGTTTCCGTCCTGAAGGGAAACATCCCCAATTACAATAGTATATCACAGGAGGAAAAAATCGGAGCTTTTCATTATAAATGACAGCCCCGCCATAGCGTTCGGCCATGCCGTTTGGTCACGCCATTTGCTTACCATTTCCCGTGGCGGCAGGCCGCCTTGCCCGCATCCTGGTCGCCGTGGTATCTTCGTGGCGCAGGACAAGAGAGGAATTTGGTCGAGGAATCGGGTCATGGAAATTCAAAATTGGCTTGCGGAACTGCTGGGACGGCTGGCGGCCTTCCTTCCCTTTGGCTACGCCTTCGGCGCTGGTATGGTTTCGGCGGTGAACCCCTGTGGTTTTTTTATGCTGCCGGTGTATCTGTCGTTGTATCTGGGTACCGGGGAACGGGAAATCATGTTGTTATCACCGTGGCGGCGCTTCTCCCGCGCCCTGTGGGTGGCGTTGGTTGTCACCTCCGGGTTTTCCGTGATTTTTCTCGCCTGCGGCCTGATTGTCGCCAGCGGCGGCCTGGCTTTGATGCATTTTATCCCCTGGTTCGCTTTGGTTGCCGCCGCCTCTTTAATGATTGCCGGCGTCTGGATGCTGTCCGGCCAGAGCCTGACCTTGCCAGGCATCGGAAAAATCGCCGCGACAATCGGCGATCCCCGTGACATCACGACCAGAGGATTTTTCCTTTTCGGGTTGGCTTATGGTCTGGCCTCGCTCGGTTGCGCCTTGCCGATTTTTCTGGCCTTGGTGGGGGGGGCGATTGCAGCCGGCGGCTCGTCACTTGCCGCCCGTCAGTGTTTGGTCTATGTCGCCGGCACCGGTTGCATCCTCATCATCCTGACCATGGCCATCGCCTTCGTCAAACAGGGAATGGTCGGCGTTTTACGCAAAATCCTGCCTCACAGCCAGAAGCTGACTGCCTTATTCCTCTTGGCCGCCGGGGTTTACATTATCTATTACTGGTTAAGCAGCAAAATGCTGGCCGTGGTTTCCTAATGCCTTCCGCTGTCCTGTCGGCGATTTTTGCCTATGTGATATGGGGCTTTTTGCCTATTTACTGGAAAAGCGTACAGGCCGCTTCGGCGGTTGAAATTTTATGCCATCGCGTCTGCTGGTCGCTTTTGGTCTGCCTGCTTTTGCTGTGGGCGCTGCGCCAGAGGGGTGATCTGGCCAAGGCCTTGCACAACCGCCGCCACCTGGCGCTGTACGCCGTCACCTCGTTGCTGCTCACCACCAATTGGCTGCTCTACATCTGGGTGGTCAACGCCGGATACATTTTGGAAGGCAGTCTTGCCTACTTCATCAATCCGCTGATTTCCGTACTCTGCGGGGTGCTGTTTTTCCGCGAGCGTCTGCGCCTGGCCCAGATCGCGGCTCTAGCCATGGTGGTTGTCGGAATTATTTATCTTACTGTTTTTTATGGAAGATTTCCCTGGATAGCCCTGACGCTCGCCACCTCTTTCGGCCTCTACGGTCTGTTGCACAAAAAGGCGACCGAGCCAGCTCTCACCGGAATGCTGCTCGAAACTATCGTCGTTTTTCCACCGGCCCTGGCCTTTCTTATCTGGCTGGAAATCCACGGCGGCGGCCACTTTATTCACACTGGTCTGAGACAATCGCTGCTCCTGGCCGGAGCCGGGCTGGTGACGTCGCTGCCGCTGCTTATGTTTAATTTCGCGGCGCAGCGGATTCCGCTGTCGCTGATGGGTTTGCTCCAGTATCTGTCGCCAACCATCACGCTTCTGGTTGGCCTGTTTATCTACCATGAAGATTTTCCCCGTGATCGCCTGATCGGCTTTTCCCTGATCTGGCTGGCGCTTTTGCTCTATCTGGCCGAAGGCGGTTTGCGGCGCCTGCGCCGAAAAAAGGCATCCCTTTAGTGGTGCGGCATCAGCGGTGGGGAATGCTTTGTCGGGCTGTTAACGAACTTCTCCCACTTGATTTATCGTCGGCAATGTTTAGTGGTATTTTCTCGTTCGCCGTCCCGGTGGCAGCAATTTTTGTGAGAGAAATTGGAGAGGAGCGTTATGGAAGAACAGCAAACGTGTGGTTGCGATGAGGGCAAGGTTCCCGACCGCCATGGCCGTTGCGTGATGCCGGAGGTGACCTTCGCCGCCTTCATCATGTCGCTGAACACTTCGGTCTTGTTTCATCTGGGTGAACTGACCGACCCGACGACCGGGCGGACGGCGGTCGATTTTGACCTTGCTCGCAACGCTATTGACACCCTGGTCATGCTGGAGCAGAAAACCAGGGGCAATCTCAGCCATGACGAAGAGGAGTTGCTGAAAAGCATCGTCTACGACAGCAAGATTCGCTTTGTCAAGGCCGTGCGCGACTGAGGCGGTTTTCTCTGATGGATGGGGCCATGCCCGCCGAAGCGTCGTGCGAAATGGCGGCGCCGGCAAAAATCAATCTTTACCTGCGGGTGCTTGGGCGGCGCCAGGACGGCTATCACGATCTTGACAGCTGGATGCAGAAGATTGCCTTGGCCGACCGATTAATTATTGCCCTGCGCCCTGCGCCTGGCCTCACCCTTACAGTTAGCGACCAACGGCTAGCCGCTGACGAGACGAATCTGGTTTGGCGCGCCGCCACCGCCTTTTTTGCCGCCTGCCGCTTGGCCGATAGGATTGGCGCCGATATCATGCTGGAAAAAAATATTCCGCTGTCCGCTGGCTTGGGCGGCGGTAGCAGCGACGCGGCGGCGACCCTTCTCGGGTTGAACCGTCTGTGCGCTTTGCCGTTGACCGGCCCGGCACTGGCGGCCATTGGTCTCTCTTTAGGCGCCGATGTGCCGTTCTTCCTCTTTAGCGCACCCTCGGCCTTTGTCGGCGGCATCGGGGAAATTTTGTGCCCAGCCCCGGTTCTTTCTGGCTATCATTTACTCCTCGTCAATCCCGGTTTTCCGGTCTCGACGAGAGAGGTCTTTTCCAGATTGCCGTTGACAGAGAAGAGAAAAAAAATTAAAAGAACTGCCCCCGCTGGCTGGGAAAATGGTCAGGACGTCAGCGACCTTGACAATGACCTTGAGGCGGTGGCCATTGCCATGCATCCGGAAATCGCCGGCATCAAAGCACGTTTGCTTGCCCTGGGCGCGGCGGCGGCTCTGATGAGCGGCAGTGGCGCGACGGTATTTGGCTTGTTTCCGAGGCCGGATTTCCCGTCGTCTGCCGGCATCGAAAAAAATTTGCGCCAGGAGTTCGGTCCCCTGGTGTTTGTGACCAGTGTGTTGACTGGGGCGTAGCCAAGTGGTAAAGGCAACGGGTTTTGATCCCGTCATTCGGAGGTTCGAATCCTCCCGCCCTAGCCAGTTTCCTATCTTTCATCTTCCCTACCGTCATGTCAAAAACACTGAAAATCATCAGCGGTAATGCCCATACCGCCATGGCGCAGGAAATCGCCATCCACCTTGGTACGCCTCTGACCGAGACTGATGTCCGCAAGTTCAGTGATGGCGAGATATTCGTCGAAATCAAGGATAATGTCCGCGGCGCTGACGTCTTTGTCATCCAGCCGACTTGCACTCCCGTCAACGACCACTTGATGGAGCTGGTGCTGATTATCGATGCCCTGCGCCGGGCGTCAGCCAGGCGGATCACCGCTGTCATGCCCTATTACGGCTACGCCCGTCAGGATCGGAAAGTGGCGCCGCGGGTGCCAATTTCCGCCAAGGTGGTGGCGCAGATGCTGATGGCGGTTGGTACGCGCCGCGCCCTGTTCATGGACTTGCACGCCGGGCAGATCCAGGGCTTTTTTGATATTCCCGTCGATCATCTCTATGCCGCGCCGGTACTCCTTGACCATATCGGGAGTAAATTCAAGGACGTGGTTATGGTGTCTCCGGATGCCGGCGGCGTCGAGCGTACCCGCGCCTTTGCCAAACGGCTGAATGCCTCGCTGGCCATCATCGACAAAAGACGCGACAAGCCGAATGAGTGTGAAGCCTTGCATGTCATCGGCGATGTCAAGGGCAAGGTGGCGATCATGCTCGACGATATGGTCGATACCGCCGGCACCCTGTGCAAGGGCGCGGCGGCGCTTTTGTCCAAAGGCGCCAAAGAAGTACATGCTTGCTGCTCCCATCCGGTGCTGTCCGGAGCGGCGGTCAGCCGTATTGAAAATTCCGAAATCAAATCCCTGATGGTGACCAACAGCATTCCGCTGCGCCCGGAAGCGGCCGCCTGCGGCAAAATCACCGTTTTATCGGTGTCGGCGCTTTTGGCCGATGCCATCCGGCGGATATTCAAGGAGGAGTCGGTCAGCGCCTTATTCGTTTGATTGGGGGGCGGTCAGCCGCTCTTTCTTTATGTTATTATCCGGACAGGTAGCGGATGGGCCGCGAGAGGGCCGGATAACAAGGAGGAACCATGTTACAATGTACAATTGATGTTGCGGTCCGCAATGTGACCGGCAAGGGGCCGATGCGCCGCCTGCGTCAGCAGGGCTTTGTCCCGGCGGTTGTTTATGGCGGCAGTTCGCAGAGCATGCTGCTGCAATCGGATGGCAAGACGCTGCGGGCCAAATTGTTGGAATTTGCCCGGCGTAATACCGTCGTCACCTTAAATGTCGATAATGGGGTGCAGAAGCACGTCATCATCGGCGAAATTCAAACCGAACCGGCAACTAACCTCCTGCTACATGTTGATTTCTGCGAGATTGACTTGGAAAAGCCCCGTCGTTACCAAGTGCCGGTGCGGTTCATTGGCGTGCCGAAAGGTGTTGACCTCGGTGGCGCCTTGGAGACTTTGGCCGATCATATCGTTCTCGAAGGCAAACCTTTGGATGTGCCCGACGAATGTACGCTCGACATTAGCGCTTTGGCCATTGGTGATGAATATACCTTTGCCGCCTTCGCCATCCCAGCCAGCCTGAAGATGCTGTCCAAGGCCGACGAGGTCTGCGTCCAGGTGGTTAAACCGAATAAATA
>JAIRRG010000007.1 GCA_031256095.1 Desulfobulbaceae bacterium | reverse complement strand
AAGCGGAAGCGCCGTATTTTGACATGGCTGGCGAAACGGAAACCATTGAAGTCCCGTTAATTCGCCTTGCTCATGGACGCAGCGGCGACAAGGGAGACTCGGCCAACATCGGTCTCTTGGCGCGAGACCCGCTGCTCTATCCCTTGCTCGTTCACTCGGTCACCGCTGCAGCCGTCGGTCAATATTTTTCTCATGTAACCAGGGGGCCTGTAACGCGATATCTGCTTCCTGGCATCCAAGGCGTCAACTTCCTGTTGGAAAACGCATTGGGTGGCGGTGGCATAGCTTCTCTCCGTTACGACCCGCAGGGTAAGGCTTTTGCCCAAATGCTGCTGGATATGCCCATTAGAGTGCCTCAGAGATTTCTTGAACGCCTGCCAGGCTAGCGGCTCAATATTTGGGCACCTCGAAAACCACGGCCAGTAAATTGAATACAGGCATTTCTCAAGGCCGGTTGGTTAAAGCTATAAGGCGAAAATGAAACAATTATGTAATGATCTGCTGAAAGAAAACGAGCAGCTCGATGAATTGGTCTCGCGAATCGAACAGGATCAGTGGGCACGAAGGACTTCGTTCTACACGTGGACGGTTTACGATGAATTGGCCCATCTTCATTGCTTCGATTTGGCGGTCTTGCGCTCTATCCAGAATCCGCGGGATTTCGTGGAACAGGAAGTCGTTTTGTTTATGAACAAGATGCAACAGAAGACACGCATTGCGGATATAGCGCGTAACCGATTGGGTGATTTGCCTCCTGAAGAGCTTCGAAGCAACTGGCGGCGGACATATCGCAAGATGGTCGAAGTATTTTCTAAGTTAGATTCCAAAGCTCGTATACCTTGGTATGGCCCTGAGATGAGCGCTCGTTCCAGTGCGACAGCGCGGCTGATGGAAGCCTGGGCGCACGGGCAGGACTTGTTTGACACCTTCAATGTGAAACGGAAGCCAACGGAGCGTCTCATTCATATAGCTCACCTGGGCGTGTCAACATTTGCATGGTCTTTCCTCAATCGAGGCCTTGTTATTCCAAGCGAAAAACCGTATGTCGAGTTAATTTCTCCTAGGGGAAATCTTTGGAAATGGAATGAGCCTTCCATCTGTGATTACGTTCAAGGCGAAGCAGAGGAGTTTTGTTTAGTGGTCACGCAGCGGCGGAATGTTTTAGACACATCGTTACTGAGTTCGGGGTCAGGCGCGACCTGGATGCAAATCGCCCAGTGCTTTGCTGGTCCAGCAAGCAATCCGCCGGCACCTCGATAAACTTGTTTCCTATGTGCTTGATGTTGCTTTCGATAAAGCTGGTGTATCGCTCAGAAATCAATTGCGGATTGGAGATTATCCAGGTACTCAACCATGGGGGGAAGCTATGCCGGACCAATTTGCTGCTTTACGTGTTTTCGCTTTGGATGGTGTTACACCGGTGGTTGATCCCAGGGCGTTTGTCCACCCGTCCGCCGTATTGATTGGCGATGTCATCGTTGGTCCTGGCTGCTATGTTGGGCCTAACGCCTGTCTGCGGGGAGATTTTGGCCGGGTCGTGCTTGGGCAGGGCGTCAATGTTCAAGACACCTGCGTGCTGCACAGCTTCCCTGGCGAGGAAGTAGTGGTCGAGCAAAACGGACATGTTGGCCATGGCGCCGTACTGCATGGGTGTCGTATCGGAAAAAATGTTCTTGTCGGCATGAACGCGGTAATCATGGATGGAGCAAGCATCGGCGAATCGGCGATCATAGCCGCCTGTAGTTTTGTCAAGGCCGGTTACACCTCTCCCGCCCGCGTCCTGTTGGCCGGCGTCCCGGCCAAGGTGCTTCGGGAATTGAGCGACGATGAAATTTCCCGAAAGGGATTGGCGACACGCGCCTATCAAGAACTGAGCATACGATGCCTATCCGGTCTTGAAATGGTGGCGCCGTTGCAGGCGGAGGAAGTTGGCAGGAAGCGAATTGAAATGACGAAAGTACCTCCCCTTACCGACAGGAAGTAGTTCCATTTCTCAATGGGAACCTACAAGGGTCGCCTTAGCTGTTTGAACAGGGATTTCTTGGGCCGGTTATGCATGACTAATCCCCGCAAAACTCCCCCATCTGTCACCGGCCAATGAGTTGTAAGAATTCCTCTTCACTGACAATTTTTTTACCCAACTCCCGCGCCTTGTTCAGCTTGCCGCCAGCCTTGTCGCCAACCACCACATGGGTCACCTTCTGGGTAACGTCGCTGGCGATCTGGCCGCCGTGTTCCTTCACCAGCTTCTTGGCCTCGTCGCGACCCAGGCGGCTGAGGCTTCCTGTGAAAACCACGGTCATGCCGGACAGCGCCCCAGCGGTTTTCACCGGCGGAAGCCTGACCACCAGGCCGGCCGCTCGCAGTTCGGCGAGTAGTGTCCGGCCATCGCCACGGGCGAAAAAATCACTGATCGAAGCGGCGGCTTCAGCGCCGATGCCATCAATGGCCATCAACTCGTCTTTGCCGGCGGCGGCCAATTCATCAAGGCCGGCGAAATGGCTCTCCAGGGCAAGGGCGGTGACTTCGCCGACATGGCGGATACCTATGGCGGCGATGAAGCGCCCAAGACTTGGTTGTTTGGCCGCTTCGATGGCGGTTGTGACGTTGGCTGCTGACTTTTCCCCCCAGCCATCAAGTACCGCCAGTTGTTCAGGCTTCAGCCGGTACAGATCGGCGATACCGGCAACCAGGCCCGCCGTCATCAGTTGGTCGATGGATTTTTCGCCCAAACCCTCAATGTCCAGCCCGGCTTTTGATGTAAAATGGGCCAACTGCCGCCGTCGCTGCGCCGGACAGAGGGGATTACCGCAGCGCAGCGCCGCCTCGCCCTGTTCCCTGGCCAGTTTTGCCTGACACGAAGGGCAGACGGTCGGCATCCGTACCGGTTCGGCGTTTTTCCGGCGCTTTTCCGTGATGACCTTGACAATCTCCGGAATGACGTCACCGGCCCGCTGCACCAGCACCGTATCGCCCAGATGTAAGTCCTTGCGGCGGATTTCATCCTCATTGTGCAGGCTGGCGCGACTGACGGCGACGCCGCCAAGCGCCACCGTTTCAAGCACCGCCACTGGCGTCACCGCTCCGGTGCGTCCAACCTGAAACTCGACACCAGTCAGGATCGTCGTCGCCTGCGAGGCCGGAAACTTCCAGGCCACCGCCCAGCGCGGCGACCGGCTTTTGTCGCCCAGGCGTCTTTGCAGGGCCAAGTCATCAACCTTGACCACCATGCCGTCGATTTCGTAGGGCAGATCATCCCGCCGCGCCGCCAGGTCATCGAAGGCTGCCACCACCTCGGCGGTGTCCCGGCAGGGCCGCGACAGCGGGTTGACCGGCAGGCCGTATTGCTTCAAAAAAGCCAGCGCCGCCGTTTGTCCGGACAGGTCAAATTGGCCGGGATCAGCCAAGGCGTAGGCGAAAAAACGTAAAGGACGGCTGGCGGTGACACTTGCGTCAAGCTGGCGTAGCGACCCGGCGGCGGCGTTACGGGGATTGGCGAACGCTTCCTTGCCCGCCTCCTCCTGCTGACGGTTCAGCCGCTTGAAACCCTCTTTGCCGATAAATACCTCGCCGCGCGCCTCCAGCCGACCGGCCAGCGGTTGCCGCAGCCGCAGGGGAATGTCGTGGATCGTTTTCAGTTGCGCCGTGATCTCCTCGCCGACGAGGCCATCACCACGGGTGGCGCCTTCGGCCAGCAGGCCGTCGATATAAACCAGTTCCACGGCCAGGCCGTCGAGTTTCGGTTCGACCACACAGGCAATGTCGGCGATTTTTTCATCGTACTGCAAAAATTTTGTGGCACGGCTGATAAAATCAAAGATTTCACCCTCATTAAAGGCATTATCGAGACTCAGCATCGGCAACCGGTGCGCCACCTGTTTGAAGGCGGGCAGTACCGCGCCGCCAACCCTCTGGCTCGGCGAATCCGGCGTCACCCACTCCGGATGCTCACGCTCGATGGCTAGCAACTCTTGAAAGAGTCGGTCGTATTCGCCGTCGGCAATGGTTGGCGCGTCAAGGACATAGTAGCGATAGGCGTGTTCGTGCAACAGCGAGTGCAATTCAGCGAGACGTTCGGAGGAACTCATGGCGGCGTCAGCGGGAAAAGTATCTGATATGATTGAAGATATCAAAGGGGATAGTAGAAAAAACAACGCGGCGGCGGCCAGGATATTCTACCTTCCCTTTCGCCACCGCGTCTGAAAAAAGCGGCCAGCCGTCAACGGCGAGCGCGGCGCGCTTCAGTGTCCTTCGCTCATGTGGCCGCGGAAATATTTTTCACCCAAGAGGAAGAACAGACCGCAGAAGGCGAAACCACCCATGGTGGTCAGCCACTCCAGGCAGGACGGCCTATAGCTGAACATCTCCGGATAATCGACCAGGCCCATGCCGGCGAACGGCGGCACCAGTTGCCCAACCACCACCAGGTCGTAGCGCATGAAAAAGATGCCGATCATGCCGGCGATTGAAGCGATGAAGATCACCCGCAGACTTGCCGCCTTAACGCTCAAAATCAACAGGAAGGGCAAAACCAGCCCCAAAGTAATTTCACCAATCCAGAAGTTGACCGTGTATGGGCCATGCAGCAGATAGGCCATTGACTCGTACTCGCCCGGTATTTCGCCGGTGACGCCGGCAATCATCTTCCAGGTGACGAAAAACAGCACCACGGCCATCATCAAGGCCGCCAGTTTGGCGACGCTCTGCAACGAGGCCTTCAGCTTGTCGCCGATCGTCCAACCGTTGAAGCGGTAGGTCAGGTAGGTGAAGAAGAGGATGGCCACGCAGCCGGACATGGCGGCGGAGGCGATGAAGTAGACCGGCATATACGGCCCGTGCCAAAACTCGCGACCGCCGATAAGGCCGAAAACGGCGCCAAGATTGGAGTGGGCGGCGATACCGGTCAAGAGCCCAGCCAGACCGCAGGCCGTGGCCAGCTGGTGCTTATCGAGCTGCAGCATGATAAATTCAATAATCATGAAGACCATATACAGGCCGTAGAGGGTGCCCATCCACCAGATATTCGATGTCAGGTTAAAGCCGAGGACGAGGGCAATCGGCATCCGCCAGGTGTTCTCAATCTCAAAGGCGATGACGAGAAAACCGGAAACGATGGTGACGATGGAAAGAAAAACCGCCCGCTTAGCGATCGGGGCAAAATCCTCGAAGCCGAAGACATGGCCAATCGACGAGACGATGCACAGTCCCGTCGAGGTGACAACGAAGAACACATAGGTGGCGATGAGAATGCCCCACGGCACGCCGCGGCTGGTGCCCAAGGTGTGTTCATGGCCGGCATAAAGGGCATAGAGACCGCTGCCGATGCCGACAAGCGCCAGGATGGCGAGAACGGCGACGCTCAGGGCGAAGAGCTTCTTCCTCTCCACCTGCAAGCCGCCACCTTTAGGAAAAATGCTGAGAACAGCGTCGATATAAGAACTCATGGCGTATTCCTCGTTGTTCAGTGGCTGGCCGCGGGCGCGGTGCGATCGCTTTCGGCCTGGCGCAAGCGTTTGAGGCCACGCGCCCCGATATGGCAGGCGGCGCAGCGGGTCTTGGCGGCAAAGGCGGTCTGGCCGTCGTGGCAAGCGCCGCAATAACCGCCTTTGTATATTTTATCCATCGTAAAATCAGGCTTTTTCTCGGCGGCGCCGCTTTCCTGCTCAAACAAGCCGCCATGGCATGAGTCGCATCCCAGACCCGCACCCATGGTGTGCGTCTTGTGGCTGAAAACCACGGCCTTTACCGGTTTTTCCCAAATGATCGGCGCCGCCGGGCCGTAGGTATTCTCATCATACGGTTGGGCGGCTCCTTGTTTTTCCTCCGCCGCCAGAACCACGCCGGCACAGAGCAGCGCCACGATGGCCAGGGAAATGATGTTGATAATTTTCATTATATTCTCCTTTGGCACGTCAGGCGTTAGTGTAAAAGACATTGGGCAGCGCCCCCACTTCCGGGCGCAGCACCCAGACAATGGTATCGGGGGTATGGAGCAGTTGATACACCCGGCTTTTGGGGTCGGCCAAGTTGCCGAAAATACGGACGTCGGCCGGGCAAGCGGCGGCGCAGGCCGTGGTGGTCTCGCCCTTCGACAGCCGCGCTTGCCAGCAGAAATCGCACTTGTCGATGGCGCGTTTCTCTTCCTGGAAGTAACGGGCGTTATAGGGGCAGGCGGTCATGCAGGTTTTGCAGCCGATGCAGCGGCTGGGCTTCATCATGACGATACCAGTTTTTTTGTCTTTCCAGGTGGCGGTGGTCGGACAGACGCGGACGCAGGGTGGGCGGTTGCAGTGGTTGCACAGCACCGGCATGAAAATGGTTTCATACGTGCCCTCGGCCAGATCGCGGCGGCGTTCTAAAATGGTGGTGCGGTAGCCGTAGTCCGGTACGTGGTTGGTGGTTTTGCAGGCTTCCTTGCAGCGTTCGCAGTCAACGCAGCGAGCCTCTCGCAGCACCATCGTGTAGTGCGGATTGTAGGGGTACTGCCCCGTCGCCGGGACAGGGCCGCCAGCAGCTTCCGCCCGGCGCGCCGAAACCAGCGACAGCACGGTGCCGCCGAGGTAAAGGCCGGTAATCGTCAGCCCCAGGCGCAGAAATTTTCGCCGCTCCCGCGAGGTGATGGCCGACAGATCTTCTGACGGCAACCGTTGAAGTTTCCCAATGTCCATAATGCACTCCGTTTCAAGTCTCAAACAACAAAAAGGCCGGGCCACGGCCATGGATTCGCCCCAGTCAAGCGTCAGACGCCGCCGGGAAAAAGACAACTATTTTTCACTTGCCTTTCTTTACGGATAAATGCCGTTAAAACTCAACAAAAAAAACCGCTCCATGACAAAACGGGATGAATTGGGAATGAAGGTACAGATTTGCTTACCGGCCAATCGCGCTGCCTCTATCTCTTGAATCCGTGCCGACGTTTGATCCTTTATCGGCGCCAGGCAACCACTGATGTTGCTTAAAGCACGTTTACGCCACCCGGTTCAGGCAACTCAGCACCGCCTTGATTGATGCGATGATGATGTCGGTATCGACGCCGACTCCCCACAGGGAGCATGCCGTCGTCTCGATTTCAATGTAGGCGGCGGCGCGGGCGCTTGACCCGCCGTTTAGAGCGTGTTCGTGGTAATTTTTCAGTGTGAAATCACCAGGATATACCTGCTTCAACGCCTGACAGAAGGCGTCGAGTGGGCCGTTGCCGCTGGCGGTGATGATCTGGGTTTTGCCGTCGATCATCACTTCCGCCTCGACTTCGGCCTGCGAATCCTCGCCGTCACGCTGCTGGTGTTTCAAGACGCGGAAGGCTTTCAGGGTGTAGGGCCGTTCGGCAAGCAGATAAGTCTTTTCAAAGGCCCGCCAGATTTCGCCGTGTGTCAATTCGCGTCCCTCCTTGTCGGTTATTTTCTGAATAATTTCACCAAATTCCGGGTGCATCGCCTTCGGCATTTTGTAGCCGTAATCCTTATCCAGCACAAAGGCGACGCCGCCCTTGCCCGACTGGGCGTTAATGCGGATGATCGACTCATAGGTGCGGCCCACGTCCGACGGGTCGATGGGCAGGTAAGGCACCTGCCACAGGCCGGATTCTGCCAGCTCGTGGGCGGTCATTCCTTTGTTGATGGCGTCCTGGTGGCTGCCGGAAAAGGCGGTGTAAACCAACTCGCCGGCATAGGGATGGCGTGGATGCACTGACAGCCTGCACACTCGCTCGTAAACTTCGATCAAGCGGTTGATGTTACTCAGGTCGAGTTCCGGGTCAACGCCCTGGCTGAACATATTCAAGGCCAGTGTCACCAGATCGACGTTACCAGTACGCTCGCCATTGCCGAACAGCGTCCCCTCGACGCGCTCGCCACCAGCCATCAGCGCCAATTCGGTGGCCGCTACCGCGCAGCCCCGATCGTTGTGGGCGTGCAGGCTGATAATAGCCAGGTCGCGGTTTTTCATATGGCTGGCGAACCACTCGATCTGGTCGGCGTAGATGTTTGGCGAAGTCAGCTCGACGGTGGCCGGCAGGTTGAGGATCAATTTGTTGTCAACTGTAGGCTGCAACACTTCCATCACGGCGTCGCAGATGGAAACGGCAAAATCCATTTCGGTGCCGGTAAAACTTTCCGGCGAATATTCGTAACGAAAACGGATGCCCGGATATTTCGCCTCCTCCCGTTTCAGCAGCCGCGCCCCGGCCACGGCCAGGGCGGTGATCTCCTTGCGGTCCATTTTGAAGACTGTACGTCGCTGCAAGGTCGAAGTGGAATTGTAGAGATGAATGATGACTTCCCTGGCGCCGGCAATGGATTCGTAGGTCTTGACGATTAGAGGCTCGCGCGCCTGGGTCAGCACCTGGATGGTGACGCCCTCGGGAATCAGGCCCTTTTCGATTAAGTGGCGCGTAAATTCATACTCGACCTGCGAAGATGATGGGAAACCGACCTCAATCTCCTGAAAGCCAACATCCAGCAGCAACTGATACATCTCCAGCTTCTTTTCCAGACTCATTGGCTGGATCAAGGCCTGGTTGCCGTCGCGCAGGTCAACGCTGCACCAGGCCGGAGCGGTGGTAATGCTCTTGCCAGGCCAGGTGCGCTCCGGGAAATTCATCAGCGGATAGGGGCGGTATTTTTTCACCAGTTGCGCAAAGTTTGGGTTCATATTCGGCCTCATCGGGATTGGTCTTTTGGCAATAAAAAAGGGCTGCGATTGCGCCGCAGCCCTTGGGGTTCACAACAGTATGAAGAATGGTGGAATTACACCTCTCCTCCCAAGGCCTGGCGGCGCTTTTGGCGGCCAAGCGGAAGCGTGAGCGATAGGGCGAGGAGCAAAATGTTCATGGAAAATCTCCAGGTTGATGAATGGCGCGAGTTTAGACGGATTGCTCTGGCTTTGTCAAAAGATTTTTCAGCGGGTGGTGTTCCGCCAGCCAGGCCAGTTCCTCGTCACGGCTGTGCACCTGGCCATTTAGGCGGGCGTCGAGCAAATCACCGAGTATTTTTTTGAACAGAGGCCCCGCCACGTAGCCGAGACGCAGCAGGTCGTCGCCGTTCATTATGGTCTTGATGCCGCGCAGGTTGGTAACATAATTCGAGACCGCCTTGTTGAGTACACCGCCATCCCGTCCGATGGCCAGCAAATAGAGCAATCCCTCGTTACTCAGTTCCTTCAGCAGCCAGTAGGCCTCACTGTTGCTGATATCCTGCCGCGTTCGCAGCCGGTAGGCGATCTTGTCGCCGTGTTCCTTCTGCCATACCAACTGGCCGCTGATTTTCGGCGGCAGTTGAAAACGCTCGCAGAAATGGCGCAGCTCCGACAACCGGCAATCGGCCATCATCGCCAAAAGCCAAAGCATCGACGGCGTGATTTCATCTTTCAGGTACAAGAGACGAAACCAGGCAATGGCCCGTTGCGCCTGCTGCATCACCTGCATAAAACGGCTGTCGCGCGAGACGCTGTTAAGCGACGGCCACAAAAGCTGGAGCAGGCCAAACTCGGCCAGCCGTTTGATGGCCGGGATGGGATTCTCTTCCGAGAAAATCCGTTCCATTTCCTGAAAAAAACGGACGTCGTCGCCCTTGCCGAATAAACGCTCCTTGACGGCGCCGCTCATCAGGCGGGCTGTGTGCGGCGAAATGGTGAAACCGAGCTTCTGTTCGAAGCGAATGGCCCGGAACATGCGGCTGGGGTCATCGACGAAGCTGACGTTATGCAGCACCTTGATTTCCCGGCGCTTCAGGTCGTTCTGGCAGTTGAAAAAGTCGATCAGCTCGCCGAAATGAGCGAGGTTCAACTGGATGGCCATGGCGTTGATCGTAAAATCGCGGCGGGACAAATCGAGTTTGATCGACGATTCCTCAACCACCGGCAGGGCCGCCGGGTGCTCGTAATATTCCCGCCGCGCCGTGGCAACATCAATATGCTGGCCGTCTTCCAGGGTAATGTCGGCAGTGGCAAAGTGCTCGTGGACGCTGACCCGGCCGTTTTTTCGGACGGCGAGCGCCTTGGCGAAGGCGATGGCGTCGCCCTCGATTACCACGTCAATATCCGTGCTTGGCGCGCGCAAGAGCAGGTCGCGGACGTAGCCGCCGGCAACGAATGCCTTGCAACCGAGTTCATCGGCGAGGGCGCCGATTTCCTGCAACATCTGAATATCGGCCCGAGACAGACGCTCGACAAGATAAGTGGCCAGATTACGGCGGCGTCCCGGATTGTTCCAGCCGGAAGCGCCGGGGGCACCGCCCCGCTTTTGCCCAGGTGGAAAAGTGGATGGATTGTAGGCCAGATAATTGAGCAGATCGGTACGGGTGATGACGCCTTCAATCACGCCCTCATGCACCACCGGCACCAGCCGTTGCCGGTTTTCAATGATCAGATGATGGATGTCGTTCAAGGTCGCCTGGAGCGACAGAATGCCAGCGTCGGTAGTCATGTAGTCGGATACCGGCGCATCGCCCAGATGGTGGTGCAGCGCCCGCTCAATCACCAGCCTGGTAATAATTCCGGCTAGGCGCAGGCCAGTTTGCCGGTCATTTGGCGTCGGGATTTCCACGGGGGCGGCGGCGATGCCGCATTGGTTCATGCGCTCGTGCGCCTCGTGAATGGGCATACTGGCGGCGATGACAATCGGCGGCTTCGCCATCATTTCGGCGGCAACCGGCTGGGGATGGACATGGCGGTGCAGGCTTTTGACCAGTTCCTCCTCAGCCTCCATGACGGTCATATCGCGCAGGGTCGCTGAGGCTGCCACGGCGTGGCCACCACCGCCCAGGTCGCGGGCGATCTGGCCAACGTCAACTTCCGCCAGGCGGCTACGGGCGATCAAATAGATGCGATCACCCATGATTGGCAAGGCAAAGAGGGCGTCGAGGTTATCCATATCCATGAGGCGCTCGACAATGGTGGCATATCCAATGGAGTATTCGTCCAGCGTTGGAAAGGAGACGGTGACAGTGATATTGTGAATCGAGTATTGACGGGCATCACGGCGCAGACCATGCAAAAGATCGACCTGTTCCGATGTCCATTCTTTTTTCAGATACGAGCGGACGACATCCGGCTGCGCCCCCTGGCGTAGGAGCCAGGCGGCAGCTTCCAGGTCGTCCGGTTTGGTCGAGGAATTGGCCAGCGACCCGGTATCGGCATAGATGCCAAGGCAGATGGTGGTTGCCTCGAGTGGCGTCAGCTCAATCCCCTTTTCACGCAGCAGCCTGACCATGATCGTGGCAGTGGCGCCGGTCTCGGCTATCTCCTCATACTCGCCCCGCATGTCAGCGTCATGCGGATGGTGATCAAAGAGGTGCAGGCGCGTCTTCGGGTTTTTCAGGCATTCGGCAAAAGGGCCAAGGCGTTTTGATGACCGCGTATCAACGACAATCAGGGTATCGATCTGGCTGAGATCAAAGTCTTTTGGGAGGCGGAATTCGATATGGTATTCGAGCTGGCGGGCGATGTAGTCGCCAATTTCTTTTTCCGGCGCGTCGGGAAAGGCAGCTATTGCCTGAGGATAGAGGCGCAAGGCCGCGACCATTGAGGCCAGGGCGTCAAAATCAGGATTGATATGCGTGGTGATGACTTGCATGATTCATACCAAGTTGTTTGAAGGTGTTGACATTCCAGCTTGGCGCCGCTTCCTGTTGCTATCACACACAACGAGTTTGAATTTGCTGAATTTACAATCTGCTATCAGCCACGGGGATGAAATTGTTGGTGGATGCGCCGCAACCGCTCGCTTTCGACATGGGTATAGATTTGGGTGGTGGCGGCGTCGCTGTGGCCGAGCATCATCTGCACCGCCCGGAGGTCAGCGCCGTGGGCGAGCAAGTGACTGGCAAACGAATGTCTGAGCGTGTGCGGCGAAATGGCGGCGGCAATGCCGGCTCGCAGCGCCTCGGCACGGACAATTTGCCAGAAACGCAGGCGGGTCATTGGCCGGCACTGGCGGGTGACAAACAAATAGGGGCTGCGTCTGCCACCAAGGATCTGCCGCCGCCCCCGCTGCACATAGTCCTCGAGCCGCGCCGTGGCCGCCCCGGCAAACGGCACCAGCCGCTCTTTGCCGCCTTTGCCGAGCACCCGCAGAAATTGCGCTGAAAAATTGCAGGCGGCCAGCGGCAGGGTTACCAGCTCGGAAACCCTGAGGCCGGTGGCGTACAGCAGCGTCAGCATCGCCAAGTTGCGGTCAGCCAGCGGGCTGGCGGTCAGCGGTTGCAGCAGCTTATCGACTTCATCGTGCGACAGCGTTTTCGGCAGGGAACGCCCCGCCCGCGGCAGGTCAATAATGGCAAAAGGGTTGGCCGCAATCTCGCCGCCACGGGCGAGGAAGGAGAAGAAAGCGCGCAAGGCCGAGATGCGCCGGGCGTTACTGCGGTGGCTGACGTTTCGGGCCAAGGCTTCGCCGAGGAATTGCTGGATAAGAGGCGGGGTCACCGCCGCCAAGTCGCTGAGGCCCTGGCTTGTTAAAAAGGTGAAAAAAATCCGGATATCTGAGGAGTAAGCTCGCAGCGAATTATCGGAGAGACGCCGCTCGCCGCTTAAGAAGCGGAGAAACCGCGATTCACTGTCGAGAAATTGCGCGGGAGAAGGCACGGGTGGCGCGACAAAAAAAAACGACGCCCAGATCAACCCGGCGTCGTTTCCCCAAATCAGGCCGCTCTTTTCAAGCGATTGAATTTGCGCAGCTTGCGACGGGCTTCGGCCTGTTTGCGACGCTTTTTCACCGACGGTTTTTCATAGTACTCGCGCCGCTTCAGCTCTTTCTTGATGCCGTCAATCTGCAATTTTTTCTTCAACTGACGGATGGCGTATTCCAGATCGCCCCGCACTTCGACTTCAATCATAAACTTGCTCCAATGGACATGATGGATTCAGGATGGTTGCCGCCGCGTGGGGCGATTCCATAAAAAATTCACAGAATTGTCTTTATAATCCAAATTGCCCACCGATGTCAAAATTTTTATCGACAGCCGCCGGGCAAACAAGCTGGGATTGCTTGCGCCCGGCCAATACAGGGACAGGGATGTTAGTGGCCAATTTACCAGTAATACAACGCCTGTTTGCCCAACTCCGCTTCAATCTCCAGTAGACGGTTGTATTTGGCGATGCGCTCACTGCGGCTGGCCGAGCCGGTCTTCAGCACGCCACTGTCCATGGCCACCGCGAAATCGGCGAGGAAGGTGTCTTCGGTCTCGCCGGAGCGGTGGGAAATAAACGACCGCCAGCCGGCGTCGCGGCACATGCGCACGGCGTCGATACTCTCGGTGACGGTGCCGATCTGATTCAATTTGATCAAAACGCAGTTGGCAGCCTTTTCGGCGATGCCCCTGGCGATGTATTTGGTGTTGGTGACGAACAGATCGTCGCCGACGACGCCAATCTTGGCGCCGACTTTGGCGGTGAAGGCCTTGAAACCATCCCAATCCTCCTCGGCGAAGGGGTCTTCCCAGGTGATAATCGGATATTTATTGACCCAGGCTTCGCACATGGTCAGCATCTGTTCACGGCTCTTGGCGCCTCCGCCGGATTTTTTCAGATCATAGGCGCCCTTGAGGTCGGTGGCAAACGAACTGGCGGCGCTGTCGAGGGAAATGGCGATATCTTTTCCGACTTTGTAGCCGGCGGCCTCGATGGCTTCGAGAATTACCTCCATCGCCGCCTCGTTCGACGGCAGATTCGGCGCGAAACCGCCTTCGTCGCCGACGCTGGTCGCCAAATTCCGCGATTTGAGAATCTTTTTCAGATGATGGAAAGTTTCGGCGATTGAGCGCAATCCGTCGCTGAAGGTTGGCGCGCCCACCGGCGTGGCCATAAATTCTTGAAAATCGACGCTGTTATCGGCGTGCGCCCCGCCGTTGATGATGTTCATCGCCGGCACGGGAAGCCGCCGCGCTCCGCTGCCGCCCAGATACTGATAGAGCGGCAGCCCACAGGAGTTGGCCGCCGCCCTGGCGCAGGCCATCGATACGCCCAAAATGGCGTTGGCGCCAAGTTTTGATTTGTTGTCGGTGCCGTCCAACTGGCGCATTTTCGCGTCGATTTCCGCTTGATGGATGGCGGTCATGCCGGTGACCGCCGGGGCGATGATGTCGTTGACGTGGCCGACGGCCTGTAAAACACCCTTGCCGAGGTAGCGTTTTTTATCGCCGTCGCGCAGCTCAATGGCTTCGTTTTCGCCGGTGCTGGCCCCGGAAGGCACCGAAGCGCTGGCGGTTGAGCCGTCGCACAGGGTGACGAAGACGCGGACGGTGGGGTTGCCCCGTGAATCAAGAATTTCCATTGCCCGCACGGCGGTGATTTTCGCGGCCATGTTTTTCTCCATAATGTTTTGAGTTGGGGAGGATGCAACAATTTTTCGACACTACGGTCGCGTATTTTACGCCCTTAGGCGGTAATGGTCAAACAGTAGGCAAGCGCCGTTTCGCTCTTTCAAGCGCCGCCACGCTTTCTTGTTGATTTTTTTCTGTTAGCATAGCAATGTTCTCTCCTTTGCTCCGGTACATCTTTCACCCGTGTTTCTCTTTGTCAGTCTGGAAAAATTCCTGTCATGAACCGTTCCCGTCTCATTATTACCTGCGCCATGGCGGTGCTGTCCATCGCTCTGTGGATGATCACCAACCGCCCCGACAATGAACCGCCGTGGCCTCAGAAAATACAAGGATTCTCCTTCATGCCCTATCGTGACGGCCAGTCGGCGGAA
>JAIRRG010000222.1 GCA_031256095.1 Desulfobulbaceae bacterium | reverse complement strand
CTGGTCAGGTTCACGGCCGCGTTGTAGTTTTGATAGCAGTTGCGCGGGTTGCAGAGCAGGGCGTGCGGCAAGTCGGCCAGCGTCACGTTCTTTTTCATCTTGCGGCCGGCATAGCAATCGGTGCCATAGGCCTTGGCTTCGAGAAAAACCGATTTGCCGCGCAACAGGTCTTCAATCACATGGCCGCCGCCGTAGCGGAATTCACCGGGATAGACCTTGTTCAGAGGGTCATCTTCCGCCGGTTCCGTGACGCCCAAATAGGCATCGACCGCCGCCAGCCCGGCGTAAGCCGGCACCTTGTTGACCCAAACCCGTGACGCCTTGATTGTTGGTACCATCTGCCCGAAATTGAAGAACATGCCGGAAGAACACATCGGCGCGAAAGTACCGGTGGTGACGACATCAACCTGACGGGCCGCCCCTTCCGGGCCGTGTTTTTTGACGATACCCACCATTTCCTCGGCGGTGACGACTACCACTTCGCCGGATTTGATGCGGGCGTTAATTTCCTCGTAGGTCTTCTGTACTGGTGCTTTCGACATGATTGAATATCCTTTCTCTTTTCACCCAACGCGCTGGGCGTTGGCGGCGGCAGACACCGCTGAACTGTCCAATACATACCACGCCACCCTCATTTCGCAAAGCGGCAATCACTAGCGGCTGGCCGGCACTGGCCGTTACCCTGCCGATTTCTCTTGCCGCCAGCCAGAAAAAAGTGTAAAAGTAACATTTCTCAGATCATCATACACGTTCCATAAGCTGCCGCGCAGTGCGCGGGACAGCGAAACTCCAAGGTGTTCTATCATGGCAAAAGTTTGCGAAATTTGCGGCAAGGGCCCGGCAACCGGCAACAATGTTTCCCACGCCAACAACAAGAGCCGCCGGCGTTGGCTGCCCAATCTGAAGCGCGTCCATATGATCACGGCTTCCGGCGCTACCCAGCACGCCAGGGTTTGCACCCGCTGCATCCGTTCCGGTGCGGTGGTTAAACCCTGAAGTGACGACGATGGCCGAAGACGACTTTCCCTTTCTTCCCTTTGAAAAAGCGCTGGCCTTGGTCGGCGCCATTCAGGAGGAAGAAGACATTGAACGCGACAACGCCCGTATTTTAACCGTTTACAGCAAGGATGACCGCGAGCTGTGCTGGTTTGACTTCGCTGAGGTTATAGCTGATGTCGGCGCCGTACCCAAAGAAGACCTAAAGGCCGCCGTTCAAAATTACATCCTCCACCACATCCCAGACTGGACGTGCGGCTAAGGTCACCGTCTTCATCCTGTTATCCTTCCTTCGGCGGATAGATATCCTCGAATTCATTGAGGATGGCCGCTTGCTGTTGGTCAAGAAAGTTCAAAGCCCCAGCCCGCAAAGCCTTGGGCACGCCATAGTAAGCCCCGGCGACGCCGCCACAGATGGCGGCGAGAGTATCACTGTCGCCGCCCAAGGAGATGGCGTTGCGGATGGCGTCCTCAAAGCCCGCCGACTCAAAAAAGGCAGTCAAAGCCTGCGGTACGCTGTCCTGACAGGTTTCGTTGAAACGGTAGTTGGGGCGAATTTCATCAAGGGTCAGATCAAGGACATAATACTCCGCCGCCGCCCGGCGGATTTCCGCTATGTCGGCACCCTGCAAAGCGAGAAAAACGCAGACTGCCGTTGCCTCCGCTCCCTTCAAGCCTTCCGGATGGTTGTGGCTGACCGCCGTCACCTGGCGCGACAGATATTTTACTTCAGCCAAGTCCCGCGCCGCGAAACCGCAGGGGCTGACCCGCATGGCGGCGCCATTGCCGAAACTGTTGTAAGGGCCGCTCCTGTCGTTAAATAGCCACTGATAAAACCTGCCGCCGTAGCCGGAATCGGGATATTGGCGGCCCAAGCGCCGCATCCAGGCCGTCGCCCGTTTACTCAAAGCGGCATAGTCACCGGCGCAATCGACGATCGCCCTGGCCACCGCCAGCGTCATTATACTGTCATCGGTGAGAAAACAGTCGGCATGGAAGAACTTGAAATCTTTATTTTTTCTGTTGTGCCACTCAAAACGCGAGCCGACAATATCGCCAATAATCGCGCCAATCATTTTCCCTCACTCAACAAACAGATGTTTGCCTACCTTGAGCTCGATGGCGTAGATCAAGAAATACAGGGCCACGCCCATCACCGCCATACCAAGAATGCCGGCGTACATTTCCGGATACATCAGCACCTGATAGGTTTCAACAACAATGTAGTAGCCAAGGCCGTAGTCGGTCAAGGATTGCTCGGCGATGAACAGCACGGCCACCGCTGTCCCCACCGACAGGCGCAGGGCGGTCAGCACCGCCGAAATCGAGGCCGGCAGATAGACATAGCGAAACAAGGCGCGGCGCCCCGCCCCCAGCGAGCGCACCGAGAGAAACAGCTCCTTCCTCAGGCCAGCCGCCTGGTCGCGGACGACAACGAGAATCTGAAAGAAGAGAATAATGGCAATGAGCAGGATTTTTGAAAAATCGCTGATGCCTATCAAAACATAAATGACCGGCAGAAAAACGATTTTCGGGATCGGGTAGATAATGGCGATGAGCGGCGCCACGATGCGGTCCAGCTTTGGCGTCTGTCCGAGGGCTAGGCCAAGCGGTACGGCGAAAAGCAAAGCGAGCAGCACCGCCGCCAGTACCCGCCCCGTCGAAGCGAGAAAGTGCAGGCCCAGCTTGCCCAGCATGCCACGGCAGAAAATCGGCGCCACCGTCAGCGGCGACGGCAGAATATCGCGATGCAGCAGCATGGCCGCCACCTGCCAGAGGATGAAAAACATGAGGATGCCGACGAGAGCATCGGTAAGCGAGGTTTTCTTTCTCATGGATAATGTCTGATGTCAGCATCAGCGCCGGCCAGCCTGGTCGGAAAGAAGCTCCTTCAACTGGACGCATCGTTCAAGAAAGGCTGGGGATTGGCGCGAAGTGCCGTTATGAAACTGCTGGTTGTCGACAATAGTTGCCTCGGTGTTTACAGATGCCGAAAGGATGAGGATTTTCTCGCCAAGCGTCACCGCCTCCTCAATGTCGTGGGTGACGGTAAAAAGGGTGAGGCCGGATTGGCCATGGAAGGTCTTCATGACGTTTTGCAGGTCTTCACGGATCGGGGCATCGAGGGCGGAAAAAGGTTCATCCATCAAAAGCAGGTCCGGCTCCATGACCAAGGTACGGGCTATCGCCGCCCGCTGCCGCTGGCCGCGCGACAATTGGGCCGGATACATCGCCGCCAGATGGTCGATTTTCAGCCAGTTCAACCAGTAACGGACCCGTTCTTCCTCCCGCTTTTGATCACTCAGGTGATTGTCCGGGCTATGGCGGCCATCCGGCCCGTAGAAACGGCGGATTTTCAGGCCGAGGCAGGTATTATCAAGGACGGTTGCCCACGGCAAGAGGCCGTGATCCTGCAAGACCAGGCCGGTGGCCGGGCGCGGCCGGGAAAGCGGCTGGCCGCCAACCCGTATTTTGCCGCCCTGCGGATGATTGAGACCGGCAATCAGATAAAGCAGTGTCGTCTTGCCACAGCCGGAGGGACCAATGACTGTCCAGGTCTCGCCCCGCCGGAGCGAACAGGAAAAGCCGTCGAAGACCGGCGGACCGCCACCATGGGCAAAGCGCAGACCGGAAATTTCAATCATCGCCTCCGGCCTGTTCATGGCAAAAAGGCGTCTGTCACCGAATCCTGGTAACTGGTCGGTTTATCCAGCAGTTTTGTTTTGACCATCCAGGCCATACAATCATCCCACTGACGTTGCCTCGGTAGCGCATGGCGCGGCATCTTCGGAATGGGAAAGGTAGTCGCGGCATTTTTCGGCACGCGGATCTTTTGCAGCAGCAATGGCCGGAATTGTTCGGGATTGTCGTTGATCGCGGCGCAGGCTTTGTCCCAGGCCCGCATGAAGGCTTTGACCTCGGCGCTTTTCCCTTCAAGAGCGGTAACGGCGAAGGTGGTGACGCTGGCGCTGTAGTCAGCGATGGTCACATCGTTGACAATTTCTTTGGCCCCGTCGGCCAAAGCGGAAAAGCCGAGCGGCTCGGGCAAGACCGCCACTTTGATCTGGCCGGACATCAATAATTGCAGCCGTTCCGGCAGCACCGGCACCGACCGGTAAATAATCGCCTGATCGGGCAGGGATGCCAGCATTTTGCTGGTTACGCATTCAATCACGGTATTCCGTGATATGGCGATTGGCACCCCGGCCAACTCGCCAATGTTCTTTATCGGCGAATCCTTGCCAACCAGAATCCGAAAAAGCGGCGAACCGATTGGCACCCGGGCGATGGCGACGATTTTGACGCGGGTCTTATCACGGTTCAGACTGGCGACACTGACGATGTCGGTGATCATGCCGTCGATCTGTCCGGCTTGCATCAGTTGGTCGCGCTCGACGGCACTGCCGACCGGCAACAGTTTAACCTCAACCCCTTCAGCGGCAAAAAAGCCCTCAGCTTCTGCCACATAGGCCGGAAAGACATCGGGCACCGGCAACAGCGCCAGTCGCAGCGGCGCTCCCTGAGTCAAAGCGGCTTGGGCAGGCGGCGCCAACAAAAAGAGTAACGGCAGACAAAGCGAAAAAAAACGGAAACAAATCTGGAACATGTTTACTCCTGTGCTGCGTTAAAGCGAGATGAAATCCGGGCAGGCGGCACGCCATTCGGTCTAGCGATGACGAATGATGATGCGGGTAGTTAGTCATTGATGTTCATGGCAATTTCGCCGCCGCCTATCTCCAGCGGCGGTACGTCCTTGCCGATGGGGTGGCGGGACGACGGGGCGGCAGGCAGAGCCGCCGCAACTGACTTCGCTGGCCGTCCGCCACCGACAGTCATGTCATGCCGTGTGGGCAATCGCCAATTAAAACATGAAGCTATAGGCCAGCGAGTAAACGGAGATAATCTCATGCGAGATGAGTTGATCAAACATTGCTGACCGGTCGCCGACATGGGTAAACATCACCTCGCCTTTCAGCTTCTGCTTCGGCGTGAAGGCGTAGGAGGTGCCGAGCATCACCGACTGCTGGTTGAAATAGGCTATCGAGCTTTTCAGATTATCAATATCAATCTGGGTCGCGCCCACCTGAGGCAGCGCCACGACGCTGTTGATCTTGTCCCAACTATCGCTGTCGGAATACATTTGGGCGTAGGTGATATAAGGCGTCCACGGGCCAAACTTACGAGAAAGGTTAACGTAGCCGCCGAGCGACCAGGGCGCGGCATCAGCGCCATTTGCCGAGATCAGTTGAAGTTCGGTCGCGACCATGAACTTGCCGAGCGGGAAACGCAGCCCGAAAAACAGCGTGTTGAAATCAACCGTATCGGTGTAGGAACTGGGGGCCAAGGCGTACTGACCATTAGCCAGTTGATAGGAATTGATCGAATCCAGGAGGCCCGGAGAGTCTGGATCGACATGGCTGTACGACCAGCCCAGGCGCAGCATCTTCTGGTCGTAGTCGGTGATGGTCAGCACCAAGGAGCTGCCCCAGACGTTGGCCTCGTAAAAATACGGCTCGCTATCGCCGGCCAAATAGGCGCGGTAATAGCGATGGTCAAAGCCACCGGAAGCGTCGAGGGTAATTTCGTGGTCGGTAGTGTTCCAGGTCTTGGCAATTGACAGGCCATTAAAATCGTACAACTGCGAGGCCATATAAACCTCGTTTGGCAGGCGCATCATATCGTAAGAAACGCCGACATCCATATTCTCCTGATTGAGAAGGCCGCCAAAGCTCATGCGACCAACGCGGATCAGCCAGTCATGGGAGGGCCGGTAGGAAATCAGCGCCTTCTTCAGTTGTAGCGCGATTCCATCATCCCTGTCAGGGGCTTCGGCCAGTATCGCCTGGGCAGTGATGCTCAACTTTTCATTGAATTTAACATTAACCTGACCACCAATCAGAGAATCGCGCAGCAAGGTGCCCTTATCATCGATGTCTCGCTGATAGCGGGCATAGCTGTCGGAAATGACCGCGCCCAAAGTGCCGAAGCCGGAAGCATCCCACTCGACGCCGGCCATGGCCGGCGTTGCCAGCAAACCGGTCGATAAAATAGCAAGGGCTGGATATTTCATGATTTTGTCAAAGCGAGTTCTCTTCGTCGTTGCCATTTCCCCTTCCATCTCTTCTCTCTTCAGTTTTACCCGCCGGCCAAGACCTCCGGCCAAGGCCACGCGCGCTCCTCGATTTCCGTTTTCAGCTTTTGCCGCATGTTCATGGCATACGGGCAAATATACTTATCATATAGGAGGATTTCTTCCAGCCACTGATTGAACAGGGGGGCATGCCATATAAAATCGCCGCTTGCTTCCGAACGGACGCCAGATTCCAGCCTCGCCCAATCCCTAAGCAAATGATCGGCAACACTGCCTGGAAAAACCCCGGCGCCTGCCGGTTTGAGCCATCCATTGCCTGTCTCTTTTTACGATTTTCATGCCGCTCCGGCGGCCTGGCCGCGCTCACCTTCATCGTATAAGCAATACCCGGCTGGCCGGGAAATCGTCAACAGGAAAAGGTTTTGTTTGCCGGAAGATTTCGGAATGTTTCACATGTTTTTTTCATAAAAAAACCGCAGGGCTTCTTGGCAGTCGAAGCCATTGATGACGCGGCCAACTTTTCGCCATGGGGCCGGCCACTGACTCATCCTCTGACAATCTCCAAAATCTTCTTTGAAGTGTATTCGCCGAGATCGGCCAGACCATCCACCGGCAAAAACAAATTGGCATTGTTGGAAAAGAGACAACTAACCGTGGCCGGGAACTCCTCGCCCGCCTCATAAAAGAGGTAGCACAAGGCAATCTTCGGCAGCGGATGAAGAGCAAAAGCGAAATCACCGCCCGCCATTTTGGCTCCGGCAAAAATCCGGCAAATGGCGTCCGCTTTGTCCCTGATCGCCGCCACATGCGGCGCCAGCACCTGTTCCGTGTGGCTGGTAAAAGCACCCCAATAGGGCATACTGTTCGGAATTTCCTTGAACGACCGCCACGGTTCGATGCTGAGCGCTTGTCGACTGGCGGTGAGGGCGTAAAGAGAAACAATGATGCCCATCACCGACGGAATTGGCCCGCCGCCGAGTTGGATGCCGGTGGGTGCGACACGGCACTCTTCGCCAAAGGCGTCAAAAATCAAGACATTGCCATCGCAGCGCGCCGAAAGCCGTGCCGCCAGATCGGGCGGCGTCGCGGTATAGAGGCGTTGAAGATTGTTCTCAACGATTTTCTGATAGTTATCGGTCATTATTTGCACTGATACTGGTAAAACTAAGAAGGGCGAGAAAAATCAAGTTTCCTTTTTTGGCAACCGGACAAAGAATACGCTTTTGGCGGCAAAGACTCAACAATATCTCTGAAATGCGTTTTTTGGAGAAACCTCCCGTCGTTTTTACCACGCAGGCGATAGCGTCGGCACTTGCGGTTTTTCGGCGAATACCCTAAACTTATCAAGTTTTCGCGTCGTGCAATCCTGACTCATAATACATCTTTCGTCTCTAGCCATGCTGAACCCATTCAACCGCATCGTCATCACCGGCTGTGGCCTCGTCGCGCCAAACGCCAGCAATCTTGCCGAATTCCGCGAAAAACTCATAGCCGGGCACAGCGAAATCACCAGGGTGGACCTGCGTTATTTTGGCCCAGCCCCAGCCGGAGTCTGCCATTTCCCGGAAACAAGGTACCGGAAAAATAAGGAAAACCGCAAAGGGACGCGCGCCGGCTGCATCGGCGTCTACTGCGCTCATGAGGCCCTGGCCGACGCCGGGCTGACGCCCTTTACCGACTTTTACGACCCGGCCCGGGTCGGCGTCTACACTGGTCTGACCGAACACGGCACCGTCGAGACGGAAAACGAAGTCTACGCCCTCAGTCAGTACAGCTACGACACCCGCTACTGGACCCATCACCACAACCCACGGACAGTGCTGAACAACCCGGCCGGGGAAATCACCATGAGCCTGCATGTCACTGGGCCGCATTATTCGATAGGCGCCGCCTGCGCCGCTGGCAACGCCTCGCTCATTCAGGCGGCGCAAATGCTGCGTCTGGGTGAAGTGGACATGGCCTTGGCTGGCGGCCTGTCGGAGGCGGTTGGCTCCTTCGGCATTTTCGCCAGTTTTAAGGCACAGAATGCACTGGCCGAAGCGGAAGACCCAAGAAAAGCCAGCCGTCCCTTTGATGCCGGCCGTAATGGCATCGTCATCTCGGAGGGTGGCTGCATGTTCGTGGTTGAAACCTTGGCCCGCGCCCTTGAGCGCGGCGCCAAAATTTACGGGGAAATCACCGGTTACGCCATCAACTCCGACGCTACCGATTTCGTCTTGCCCAACCCCGCCCGCCAGGCTGAATGTATGCGCCTGGCCCTGGCCCGCGCCGATCTCACCCCGCGGCAAATCAGTCTGGTCAACACCCACGCCACTGGCACCCAACAGGGTGACATAGCCGAATGCACGGCCATCCGCGCCATCTTTGCAAATTGCCCGGCCACTTTCATCAATAACACCAAATCGATCATCGGGCATGCAATGGGCGCGGCCGGGACCCTGGAACTGGCTGGTAATCTGCCCGCCTTCGCCGACGGCATCATCCATCCGACAATAAATATCGAGGAAATTGACCCGGAATGCGCCCTTGACAACCTGGTGGCCGACACGGCGCGGCGAAATGTCGAGGTGACGTCGATCCTGAACAATTCCTTTGGCATGATGGGCATCAATTCGACGCTGATCGTCCGTAAATACGCGGCAGAATGAAGGCCGGCACGAAAAAAATGGAAATGACACCCATGGCTATGGTATAAGAGAAGGCTTTGCTGGGGGCTTTGCCAAGAAACGACGTATATTTTTTCTCAGGATTACAGGCCCGGCGGCGTAACTGGCCCTTTTTCTTTTCACTCGCACCACCGGAGAAGTTCATGACCACGAGCGACATCAAACAGGTTATTCTCGATATTATTGCCGATATTGACGACGAGGCCGATTTCTCGGATCTCAATGCCGATAAGCCCTTACGCGACCAGCTTGACCTCGACTCCATGGATTTCCTGGATATTGTCATGGAGTTGCGCAAACGCTATAAACTCCAGATTCCCGAAGCCGACTATCCACGGCTTGCCACCTTGAACAGTTGTGTTGATTACCTGCAACCCCTGCTGCAAAACGCCTGAACCGTTGAGACCTTCCCTGCTCGTCCTCGGTGGCGGCCTGTCAGGCATCGCCGCCGCCATCCGCTGCGCCCGTTATTTTCCGGATGTCCTGATCCTCGAACAGCACGTCCGGTCCGGCGGCCTCAATTCCTATTATTACCGGCGCGGACGGCTATTCGAAACCGGTCTGCACGCCATCACCAATTTCGCGCCGCCAGATGACAAGAAAGCGCCTTTGAATCTGCTCTTACGCCAATTGGGCATGACGCGGGGGGCGCTGGCGCTGAGGGCGCAGGCTGGCAGCGAGATTCGTTTTTCAGGCGGCAAAACTTTGGCTTTCACCAACAATTTTACCTACTTAACCGAAAATGTCGCTCAGGTTTTCCCGCAATCGCTGGCCGCTTTTAAGCAATTGGCACAATGGCTGCGCGACTTCAACCCCTTCGCGGCAACGCCGGGAGTACATTTCCGTTCAGCGCGAGCCTTTCTGCGGCAGCGCCTACCAGACCCACTGCTTACCGACATGCTGCTCTGCCCGCTATCGTTTTACGGTTCGAGCGTCGAAAACGATATGGACCTGAGTCAATTCGCCATTATGTTCCGCGCCATTTTTTTCGAAGGATTGTGCCGCCCGGCGGGAACAATCAAGGATGTTCTTGACGCGCTTTTGAAACGTTATCAGGAATTGGCTGGCGCCATCCGTTATCGCGCCAAAGTGACGGCGATCATTCATGAGGGTGGTCAGGCACGGGCGGTGCGGCTGGAAGACGGCGAGGAAATTGATTGCCGTTTTCTTCTTTCCACCATCGGCCATAGCGAAACCCTCGCCCTTTTGGGTAAAGAAACAGCGGAGGAACGACCGCGTTTGGGCTTTGTCGAAAATATCGTGTCGCTGCCAAAATCCAGCCTGCCCGGCGACAAATCAATAGTTTTTTTCAATACCAGCGCCAAATTTCGCTACGCCGTTCCCGATGAAAGCGTTGATTTTACCAGCGGCGTCCTCTGCCTGCCGGCCAATTTTCTCGACTGTCATGGTGAAGAGACGGCAACCGCCTGCTTGCGCACCACCCATCTGGCCAATTACGAAAAATGGCGTCAAATCGCCACCGACCGAGACCGCTACCAGGCGGAAAAACAGGCGGTTTTCGTAAAATCCCTCGCCATCGCCAGAGATGTTTTAGGTATTTCCTGCGCCAACGCCGTGTATGAAGACAGTTTCACGCCGCTGACCGTGGCCTATTTCACCGGCAAACGCCACGGCGCCATCTACGGCGCGCCCGACAAAATAAAAGATGGCGATTTGGGTTTTACCAATCTCTTTCTCGCCGGCACCGACCAAGGCTTTTTGGGCATCATCGGTTCGATGCTGTCCGGCGTGTCCATGGTCAACCGGCATATCCTGCCAAAACTTTGAGATCGAGACCATGCCTATTCCCCTCGACACCGCCAAACCCAGCTACGATGCAATCGTTATTGGTTCCGGTCTCGGCGGCCTGACTGCCGCCAACCGCCTTGCCGGTTGCGGCCATAAGATACTGCTGTTGGAACAGCATCATAAATTTGGCGGCCTGGCCGCCTGGTTCAAACGCAAGGGTCATATTTTCGATATTTCTTTGCATGGTTTCCCCTATGGCATGATCAAAACCTGCAAAAAATACTGGAACCGAGAGATTATGGCCTCAATTGTCCAGCTGAAGGGCATCGTCTTCGACAATCCACAATTTTCTTTGCGGACCACCTTTGACAAGGAGGATTTTTCCCGTATTCTCGAGCAAAAATTCGCTATTGCCCGCCAGACCATCACCAATTTTTTCAATACTGTGGCGGCGATGAATTTTTACGACGACCGGGCCATGACCACCCGCGAGCTGTTCGCCACTTTCTTTCCAGGGCGCGACGATGTCCATCGCCTGCTGATGGAGCCCATCACCTACGCCAACGGCTCGACTTTGGACGATCCGGCCATCACCTACGGTATCGTCTTTGCCAACTTCATGAACAAAGGCGTCTACACCTTTCGAGGCGGCTCCGACCGGCTGATCGGCCTGATGATCGCCGAACTGGAAAAAAACGGCGCCGATGTCTGCAAGATGGCGCGGGTTGACCGTATTGTCGTCGAGCATGGCCGTATCCGCGGCGTCGAGGTTGGCGAGCGCTTCATCGCCGCCAGGGCGGTTATCTCGAATAGCGGCATTACCAATACCGTGCAAAAATTGACCGAGCCGGATGCATTTTCCCAAGAATTTCTCGCCGAAACCGAAAAAGTGCGGGTCAACAATTCCAGTTGCCAGGTCTATTTCGGCATCCGCGACGGCGAAAAAATCGAAGATGTTGGCGACCTGCTGTTCACCTCACGGGCCGAACGCTTCGACAGCGCCGAGCTGCTCAATCTCCATACCCAATCGAAAACTTTTTCCCTCTACTATCCCAAAACCCGGCCCGGGCGCAACCGCTACACCATCGTCGCCTCCATGAACAGCCGTTACGACGATTGGGCGGCCATGGACGCGGCCCGCTACCGCGGTGAAAAAGAGGCGCTGATTGCGAGAACGCTGGCCGATTTGGAGCGCTATCTGCCCGGCGTCAGCGAGAAAATCGGCTGGATGGAGGCGGCGACGCCAAAAACGTTCAATCGCTACACCCTGCACCAGAAGGGAACATCCTTTGGCACCAAATTCGAGGGACTCGATATATCGAGGCGTATTTTCAAAGAAATCCATGGGTTGTTCCATGTCGGCTCGGTTGGCATCATCATGAGCGGCTGGCTGGGGGCAATCAACTACGGCGTCATCGTCGCCAACGACGCCGACATTTTTTTGCGGCAATAACGAAAAATGCCAGCGGAATTTGTCGCGTGCTGGCATTGAAAAGCCGATCAGGCGTCGGCCACGAAAAACACGAAACAACCAACAGGGAACATTATGACCACCATCGAGAAAAACGACACCATTGTCCTCGCCTATACCGGATCGCTTGACAACGGCGAGGTGTTCATCGAAGTGTCAGACGGTGTAACTATTTCTTTGGGCCAGAGCGAGCTGCCGCCAACGGTGGAAAACACCCTGATCGGTATGGCCGCCGGTGAAAGCCGCACGGTGCGAGTGTCACCCGAGGAAGGCTATGGGGCGCGGCAGAAAGAGCTGCTCCAGACCATTCATCGTAACAGCTTGCCACCGTCAATTGTCGCCAAACCCGGCATGATCATCGGCCTCAATGTGGTCAAAGATGGCGAGGGT
>JAIRRG010000161.1 GCA_031256095.1 Desulfobulbaceae bacterium | reverse complement strand
AAACATTTTCTAACCACGAGAAGCCAGTCCGCCACTCGCGCAAGGGATTGGAATTGAAGGAATATATCATCTTGCTTGCGGAGGATTTTTAAGATATTCGTCGGGAATTGCTCAGCATTTGTTGAAAAATATGGAAATCGGCCATGCCAATCGGGTATGGTCAGTCGATATAAGGCATATTCCGATGTGTTGGCGATAGAGATGTACTGAGAAGTACAAGAATCATCTGTCAAACCCAGTCAGATTCACGGGATTGCCATGAACAAGCAAGGAGGGTTTTATGTCGCAAGAAAGCGCGCACAGCAGAGTGGAAGGAGGAAGAGGTTGGATCAGCGAAGACTGGTTGGCGTTGATTTTGGGTCTTGTCATTTTTGCGATCAGCCTGGGGCCGTTCAATGGCATGGATTTCCTGGGCTGGGGGGCAAAAACAGGCGTTTGGGTCGATCCGGCCAAGGCCATCATTACCGTATCCGCCAAGTACCAAGGGGTGGAAGGGGAAATCACCAAGATTGCCGGACAGAAACTGACCCTGAAAAACAAAGCGGGCAAGGAATCGACCGTCACTATCGAAGGCGATGTCTCCTCCTTGCAAATCGGACAACCGTATAAAAAACCAGGCATGGCGCCCATCGTATCAGTATGCCTGACCTATCTCTTTGCTCTGGTGATCATGACTCTGGGGGCAATCGCCTTACGGGCCAATGTGCCGAAGTTCATGCTTGGCTTTACCTTGATTTTCTGGCTCAGTTACCTCTGCTGGTTCATGGGCTCATGGGGTTATATCGCTGCCAGTAAGGCGGAAGTTGCCAAATTCGGCCTCCCCTGGTCACTGAGCATGAGCGGTGAGTCCGGTTTCATCCTCGCTCTGATCCTCGGCCTGGTCATCGGTAACTTTTTTCCGGGATTCGCCGGGATCATGAAAGAGGCAACCCGACCGGAATTGTACATCAAGACCGGCATCGTCATCCTCGGCGCAAGCTTGGGGATCAAGGCCGCCGGGGCCTTCGGTCTGGCCTCGAATATCATGTTCCGGGGCTTCTGCGCCATTGTCGAAGCCTATCTCATTTACTGGGCTGTGGTCTATTACATCTCCCGCAAATACTTCAAATTCAGCCGGGAGTGGGCAGCGCCGCTGGCCTCTGGCATCTCGATCTGCGGCGTATCCGCCGCCATCGCCACCGGCGGCGCCATCCGGTCCCGGCCCATCGTGCCGATCATGGTCTCCTCCCTGGTCGTTCTTTTCGTAGCCATTGAGATGGTGATCCTGCCGCTTTTGGCCAAATTCTACCTGTGGAGCGAGCCGCTGGTCGCGGGCGCCTGGATGGGCCTGGCGGTGAAATCAGACGGTGGCGCCATCGCCAGTGGCGCCATCACCGATGCCTTGATCCGGGCCCAGGCCCTGGACATGGCCAACATCAAGTACGCCGAAGGTTGGATCAGCATGACCGCCACCACGGTCAAGATGTTCATCGATATTTTCATTGGGATATGGGCCTTTCTCCTGGCTTATATCTGGGCCGCCAAGATCGACGCCAAACCGGGGCAGAAGGTGAGTGCCGGTGAAATCTGGCGCCGTTTCCCCAAATTCGTTATCGGCTATATCCTGACCTTCGTCATCTTTCTGGCTATCTGCTGGCCGGCGGTCAAGGCCCTGGGTCCGGCCGACAAGGAAATGGAAGAATTAAAGGCCAAGGCCATCTCCATCGAAACCAAGATAAAGGCCACCACCGATACCACGGCACTGGCCGTTCTGAAGTCCGATCTCGATGGAGTCAAGGCCCAGCAGCAGGCGAACAACGCGAAGTTCAAAGAACCCCGCGGCTTTCTGTCCGTGGCTCAGACCGCCAGCAACCAGAGTGATATTTTTAGGGGATTGTTCTTTCTGCTCTGTTTTTTTGCCATCGGCTTGGTCTCCAATTTCAAGAAACTGATGCAGGAGGGCTTGGGTAAACTGGCTGCTGTCTACTGCATTAGTTTGTTTGGTTTCATCATCTGGATCGGTCTGTTCATCTCGTGGATCTTTTTCCACGGTGTCAAACCGCCGACTATCTAGCACAACATGGAGGGATGATTATGACACAACAACAGCAGCAACCACAGGTCGCTGAGGAGATGAAGAAAATGGAGTACGAGCCCTTGCAGCCCGTCGAACTGTCATTGATTCGGTGGTCGATCGGCATCGGCGTCTGTGCCCTGTTTCTCCTCTACTGGTTGAGCCACTTACTTTTTCCGACCGGACACTGAGCGGGCTTAATCCACCTCAAACCGCGAGGCTGAAATCCGCATCATCGACAAGGTTTGACGATATTCTTCGAGGCGCTGTTCCCACTGAGGCAGTGCCTCGACGTCTTCCTGCCATGCCGCCAGCTCTTTTGAGGAAATGGTAAGGTGTCTTTCCGCCGCTGCTTTGACCGCTTCCCGGTAGTCCATCTGGTAACGCAATCGCCGTTTTTCAAGATCAGTCCGGATTTTTCTGACCACATGCTGATGATGGTTCAATTCCCGGCCAAGGGAAATTTCGTATTCGTCGGTATGCATTCTGCTCTCGCTGGCGCAAGGGAAAGAGTGGAGGCATTTCAGACAAACAAGCGGCACAGCCATGAGTTTTTGGCGTGGGTAGTGCTACTTTCGGTATCGGTACAATTCTGGCAGGCTGCTCTCCCGCCCAGTAACAACATAGCATTATGCCAGGTTTTCCTCTCCGATATTCCTGATATTGTGTTAAAGGGTTAGGAAAGGACTATTCCCGCAGCAAACAGCAGACTGTGGGTAAGGGTAAACTGGGCGGTGGCGGCCAAGAGATCGTTGATCCGCTGGCCTTGCCAGACGGCGATGCGCCGTCCCAGCCGCCAGGCCAGAGGCAGCGCCAAAAGCGGCAGGCAGAGAAACGGCCCGCGCTGCCGGGCCATGGCCAGTGGCACCAAATAGCTGGCAATGAGCAACCCTCGGTACAGCAGAATGCTTTTATCGCGCCCTAACCTGACAGCGAGCGTCCGTTTGCCAACCTGCATATCGCTTGCCATGTCACGGAAATTGTTGACCACCATGAGCGCGGCGATAAGCAAACCCGGCGGCAGGGCGGCGGTAAAGGCCAGGCCGTGGTAGTGGCCGCCGATGAGGAAAGCGCTGCCGCCAACCGCCACCAAGCCAAAAAAGACGAAAGCGGCGGCTTCGCCCAAAGCGTGTGAGGCCAGCGGATACGGCCCGCCGCTGTAGGTCAGGGTCGCGGCGATGGCCGCCATTCCCAATAATACAATGGGCCAGCCGCCACGCGAGATGAGAAACAGCAGCGGCAGCGCCGCCAGGGCCACGGTTAGTGCCACCGCCCGCCGCATATCAGACGGGGCGATCAGGCCGGACTGACAGAAACGCTTGGGGCCGAGACGCTCGCTGGCATTGGCATCGATGCCGCGCCGCCAGTCGAAATAGTCGTTGGCCAGGTTGGCGGCAATCTGCATGATCAAAGCGAAGAAGAGGCAAGCGGCCATGGCGGTCTGGTTAAATCTGTCTTCGCCCCAGGCGACGGCGCTGCCAACTACCACCGGGGCGATGGCCGCCGGCAGGGTCTTCGGGCGGGCGGCCAGTAGCCAAAGACGCCAAGGAGTGTTCATGGAGATTCGGATTGTGACTGATTAAATTAGTTGGGTAGAGATCGAACCGCTTGTTAGAAAAGATTAGCGAATAAATAGCATTTCCTGATAAGCCGGCAGCGGCCACAGGTCGTCGGCCACCACCATTTCCAGGGCGTCGGCGTAATGACGGACCCGGGCCATCGCCGGCAGCACCTGGCCGCACATGTATTGGGCGTGCTTGAGGGTATCGCTGTCCTCATGCTGTATCAGCTTCTCCAGTTTGTTGACTTCTTCCTGCATCGAACGCAGTTTGACCGTGACATCTTCGAGCATCACTCCCTTGAAATCATGGCCGATG
>JAIRRG010000148.1 GCA_031256095.1 Desulfobulbaceae bacterium | reverse complement strand
GCCATCATTGGCCGCTACATCCTGATGCCGGAGATTTTCGAAATATTGGAAAACGCGCTGCCAGGACACGGCGGCGAAATCCAACTGACCGACTCCTTGCAGGTGCTGTGCAAACGCCGCGCCATGTACGCCTATGAATTTGAGGGCGCCCGCTTCGACGCCGGCGACAAGCTCGGCTACCTGAAGGCCAACATCGCCTTTGGCCTGTCACATTCAGTCCTTGGCAAGCCGCTGCGTGAGTACATCAAGCGTGTGGCGGCGGATTTATGACCATCGCCGTGGAAGTGGCGGTGGCCGCGCCAATTCCACGGACACTGACCTATCTCATTGAAGACGCCACAGGCGGTGACGCCGATGCTTTGATTGGGCGGCGGGCGATTGTGCCGCTCGGCAACCGCCGCCTGACTGGTTACATCCTTTCCATATGGCCAGAGATTCCGGCCAGCGATTTCACCTTAAAAGCCATCTGCGCCCTGGCCGATGACGGGCCGCTTTTTCCAGCCAGGCAAATTCCTCTTTTTCGCTGGTTGTCTGAATACTATCACTATCCGATTGGCGAAGTTATCGCCACTGTCCTGCCAGCCGGACTCAGCCGTAAAAGCGCGCGGCGGCTGGAACTCGCGGATAGTGGCGCTTTAGCCGCCGCTGCCCCCGAGCCTGACGCGCCCTGGTGGCCGAAGTTGAAGGAACAGGGACAGCTGTCGGCCCGCGAAACCCAGGCCATTCTCAAAATCGCCCGCGGCAAAAGGCTGGTGCGGCAACTGAGCGAGCGCGGCCTCATTCGCCTGCGCGAGGAACTGACCGGGCGCAAGCGGGCGGAAAAATGGCAATTCTTTTACCGCCTTGCCGGTGAAAACCGCTGGCATGACAGCTTTGGCGACAAGGCGAGCGCCCCAGCGGACGCCGCGGCCCTGCGCCGCTTTCTCGGCCAATTTCCTGACACGCCGTCCGTATCCGCCCTGTCGGTTCAGGCGCGAAAGACCCTGTTCTTCCTCCATAAGCTGACGGCCGCCGATGCCGCTGGCAGCCAAGCTGCTGGCGGCGGTGAAGTCAGCGGCGTGGCGCTGCGTCAGGCTTATGGCCCGGCCCTTGCCGCTTTGCCGGAATTGATCAGTCAGGGATGGGCTGTCGAAGAGCGGCGTCTGGCCCACAAGAATCTTTTTGGCGAGGATATCCGCTCCAGCGCCAGCGAGCGCTTTGCCTTGAGCGATGAGCAGGCGCTGGCAACAAATACCGTCGGCGAGGCGCTAGAGGCCGCCGCCTTCACCACCTTTCTCTTGCATGGCGTCACCGGCAGCGGCAAAACCGAAGTCTATCTGCGCCTGGCCGAAAAATGTCTGAACATGGGCAAATCGGCCTTGATCCTCGTGCCGGAGATTGCTTTGGCCACCCAGTTGGAGGAGTATTTTCTCGCCCGTTTTTCCGATCAGGTGGCGCTGCTGCATTCGGGCCTCAGCGACGGCGAGCGCCTGGAGCAGTGGTCGCTGATTTTGTCCGGCGCAAAGCGCCTGGTCATTGGCGCCCGCTCGGCGGTGTTCGCGCCGGTGACCAATCTTGGCCTGATTGTTGTCGATGAGGAGCACGACGGCGGTTTCAAACAGGACGACGGCCTGCGTTACCAGGGCCGCGACGTCGCCGTGATGCGCGGCAAACTCGAGCAAGCCGTGGTGCTCTTGGCTTCGGCAACGCCCTCGGTGCAGAGCGCCTACAACGCCGAAAGCGGCAAATACCGGCTGTTGACCATGAAAAACCGCGTCGGCGGTCAGGCGCCGCCAGCGGTTGTGCTCCTGAATCTGGCGGAAAGGGCGCATGGCCGGCGCCGCCTCTTTCTGCCGCCCTTGGCCGAGGCGCTCCGCGCCAATCTCGCCCGCGGCAAACAGAGCGTCCTGCTTTTGAACCGGCGTGGTTTTGCCGCCAGTCTTGTTTGCCAGGAATGCGGCGCCGCCGTCGAATGCGTCAACTGCCGCGTCACCCTGACCTTGCACAAGAGCCGTGGGCAACTGCTTTGCCATTACTGTGGCCATGCCATCCGCCCGGAAACCATCTGCGCCCGCTGCGGCTCGATGGCTCTCGCGCCAATCGGTTTTGGCATTGAGCGGGTCGAGGACGAGGCGCGAGAGCTGTTCCCGGAGGCGCGCATCGCCCGCGTCGACACCGACGCCGCCAGCGACCGCCGCCGTTTTCTCGCCATCTTGCGGGCCATGAAAGCCGGGGAAATTGATATTCTTGTCGGTACCCAGATGGTAGCCAAAGGCCATCATTTTCCTAACGTCACTTTGGTTGGCGTCGTCTGGGCCGATGGCGGCCTCGGCCTGCCAGATTTCCGGGCCGGCGAAAAGACCTTCCAACTGATAACCCAGGTGATAGGCCGGGCCGGGCGCGGCGGCGATAGCGGCCAGGTCTTCATCCAGACCTTTCGCCCCGACCACTACGCCATCGCCTACGCCCAGGCCAACCGCCACGATCTGCTTGTCCAGGAGGAATTGCGGGCGCGGCGCGAGCCGCTGTTTCCGCCTTACGTGCGCCTGGCCCTCTTGCACATCCAGGGCGAGGATGAAGACGCGGCCAGCGACAGCGCCCTGGCCGTCGCCCGTTTCTGCCGTGGCCTCATGAAAAAAGAGGGCGGCCTGGAGCTGCTTGGCCCGATGCCGTCGCCGATTGAGCGCTTACGCCGCAAATACCGCCGTCAGATTCTTATTAAGAGCGCCAGTATGGCCACCCTGCATCAACTTTTATCGCAACTGAACGAAACGAAAACCAGCCTGCTTGCCGCTGGCTGTTCGCTGGCGATTGATGTTGATCCGGAAAATATGCTGTGATGCCGCCGTCTCCCGCCAATCGCGGAAATTTTTACCTCCCCTCCTTTGTATCGCCCGTCTGACCTCTCCGCCTGTTCCGGCGCCGGCAACGTCGGTGATCGTCAATGGCAGCCTTGCCATAAGTAGCGGCTTTTTCAGTGCCAGGGCAGATTCATCCTATCCGTTAAATTGCTCATAAAAACGCATTCAATACGCTGAAATATCGCTTGATAAAGATTTATAAACAGAGTATGAGCCGTTGAATAGCTTTCATTTACCTTTTCTTTACATTTTCTTTATATTTTCTTTACTTTTTAGCCGATGAGCCTTTCGTAGATTGACCATGGCGATTGGACAACAAGCAATGTCCCGCTCGCTGGAGTGGGCGCCAAGATAATTTTCTCAAACTGAAAGGAGGGAAAACGAACCACTGACAAGACGGAAAAGAGCGAGGAGGTTTACGGAGCGGGGCTTTCCAAAAATGAGAGGATGAGAATATGATAGGCAAAAGACGGAGGGGAAGGGCGGCGTTGCCGCCAGCGGCAACGGATTTTAAGAGAAAGAAGTTGTTGGCGTTTTGCTTATGGCCGGTGGCGGTTTTGGCTCTTGCTTTGGGGACATGCGATTCAGCGCGGGCGACGTTGTCGCCGGGCTGCTCTGGCAATGGCGGCAACGGCGACATCGTTTGTAATGGTGCCTCAAACGCCATATCGGGTGAGACGATCACTATTAGTG
>JAIRRG010000028.1 GCA_031256095.1 Desulfobulbaceae bacterium | reverse complement strand
ATCAACGTCGATCCCGGGACGATGAATCCGTTTCAACACGGTGAGGTCTACGTTACCGACGACGGCGCCGAAACCGATCTCGACATGGGGCATTACGAGCGCTTCACCCATGCGGTGATGGGGAAGAATAACAATTACACCTCCGGGCGCATCTACTTTTCCGTAATCAGCAAGGAGCGGCAAGGCAAATACCTCGGCGGCACCGTGCAGGTAATCCCGCATATCACCGACGAAATCAAGGCGGCGGTGCTGCAACTGGATGGCACTGCCGACGTGGCCATCATCGAAATCGGCGGCACCGTTGGTGACATTGAGGGACTGCCTTTTATCGAGGCGATCCGCCAGCTGCGCGGTGATCTGGGCCGGGCCTGCACCCTTTTCATCCATTTGACGCTGGTGCCGTACATTAAAACGGCGGGTGAGGTGAAGACCAAACCAACCCAGCATTCAGTGCGCGAGCTGCTGGGTAACGGCATTCAGCCGGACATCCTGATCTGCCGCAGCGAGGTGGCCCTTGATGACAATCTGAAGAAAAAAATCGCTCTATTCTGCAACGTCCAGCAGGATGCAGTGTTCACGGCCCTAGATGTCGATAGCATTTACGCCCTGCCGCTCTATCTGCACCAGGAAGGTCTCGATGCCAAGATCGAAAGCCTCTTCCAAATGTGGACCAAAGAGCCGGACATCAAGCCATGGCAGGAACTGGTCGAACGCATCAAAAAACCGAAAGACCAGGTGACGATTGCCATCACCGGCAAATACGTCGAACTGACCGAATCCTACAAAAGCCTGCACGAGGCCTTGGTGCACGGTGGTCTGGCCAACCGGGTCAAGGTCAATTTGCGCTACATCAGCGCCGAGGAATTGGAATCGGATGACCCGGCGACGCTTTTGGCCGGTTGCGACGGTATTTTAGTGCCGGGCGGTTTCGGGCGGCGCGGCATCGAGGGCAAGATTGCCGCCATCACCTATGCCCGCACCAACAAGATTCCCTATTTCGGCATTTGCCTGGGGATGCAGTTGGCGGTGGTGGAATTTGCGAGAAACGTTGCCGGCTTGCCGCAGGCCAATACAGTTGAAGCCACCGATTTTACGCCAGATCCGGTGATTTACCTGATTAAGGAATGGTACGATTATCGCCAGGGCAAGATGCAGATTCGCGACGAAAGCTCCGATCTTGGCGGTACCATGCGGTTGGGCGCTTACCCTTGCGTTTTGCAAGCGGGGAGCTTGGCCAGAGCGGCCTATGGCGCCGATGAAATCTCCGAGCGCCACCGCCATCGTTACGAATTTAATAACGAATACCGTCAGCGTTTGGCCGACGCCGGCCTCGTCATCGCCGGCGCTTCACCCGACAATAATTTGGTCGAAATCGTTGAACTGGGCGATCACCCGTGGTTTTTAGGCTGCCAGTTTCATCCCGAATTCAAATCGAAGCCGATGCAGCCACATCCGCTGTTCACCGCCTTCATCAAAGCGGCGCTGGATAAGAAAAATGGCTGATGTAACCGCTTCCATCCGCGCCGAGATCACCAGCCCCACAGGAGTGCCGCTGGTGATTGGCGACGGCCAGCCGCTGCTTTTCATTGGCGGCCCTTGCGCCCTGGAATCGCCGGAGATTGCCGTTGCCGTGGCCAGCAAAATGAAGGCCCTGTGTGCGGTCTTGGGTTTTTCCTATGTCTTCAAAGCCTCGTTCGACAAGGCCAACCGCACCTCGCTTACTTCTTATCGTGGCCCAGGTCTTGAGCGCGGCCTGGCGATTTTGGCGGAAATCCGCCGTGATCTGGCCGTGCCAGTGGTTTCCGATATTCATGAGCCGGCCCAGGCCGACAAGGCGGCGGCGGTGCTCGACATGCTGCAAATACCGGCTTTTCTCTGCCGTCAGACCGATTTGCTAACGGCGGCGGCGCGGACCGGCAAGGCGGTCAGCGTCAAAAAAGGGCAATTTGTCGCTCCCTGGGACATGAAAAACGTCGTTGAAAAATTGCGCGGCGCCGGCGGTAAAAATATTTTCCTGACCGAGCGCGGCTCAAGCTTCGGCTACAATAACCTGGTGGTCGATATGCGTTCCTTGCCAGCCATGCGCGCTGTGGGCTGCCCGGTAATCTTCGATGCCACCCATTCGGTGCAACTGCCAGGCGGCCAGGGCGATTCCTCCGGTGGCCAGCGCCAATTCATCGCGCCGCTGGCGCGGGCGGCGGTGGCGGCTGGCGTCGATGGCCTGTTCATGGAAATCCATCCTCAGCCGGACAAGGCCCTTTGCGACGGCGCCAATTCCCTGGCCCTGGCCGATGTCGAAAAGGTGCTGGCGCCGATAGCCAGGATTCGCCGGGTGATGGACGAAACAGTTTGTTCCTGATGCTGGGATTTTTCCCATGAATGATACCTGTCCGCCGTCTCCGGAAAGCTATCCCACTGATTGCCAGGTGTTGGCCGCCATGCGGGAAAAGGCCAGTGGTCGCGCCGCCCAGCGCCTGTACGAGCCGCGCCTTTTGGCCAGGGCGGCGCAGATCCGTCTGCTGCTTTTGGACGTCGATGGCGTTTTGACCGATGGGCGGCTGCTCTATACCGCTGATGGCGCCGAGGGCAAATGCTTCCACACCCAGGACGGCTTCGGTCTGCGCCTCTTGCGGGAATTGGGCATTGATACCGGCGTCATCACCGCCCGCGAATCGGCGGTCGTAACGCGGCGGGCGCGGGAACTGGCGATGCGTTTTGTCTATCAGAAGGCGGCGAGAAAGCTTGACGCCTACCGGCAAATTCTCGCCGAAAGTGCTTTGAAACCTTTTCAGGTCGCCTACATGGGTGACGACTGGCTCGACCTGCCGCTTCTTGCCCAAGTTGGCTTGGCCATCGCCCCGGCCAATGCCGCCCCGGAGGTGGCGGAAACCGTCCATTACCAAACGCCGCGCCCTGGCGGTCTCGGCGCCGTCCGCGACGCCTGTGATCTGCTCGTGGCCGCCTCCGGGCAATCGGCGGCCCTCTTGCAACGCCACAAAAATCAGGAAGGCGAATAACATTTCACAACCACTGGAGGAAAAACTATGAAGTTTAGAACAACCACGAAGTTTGCCCACGTTTGTCTCGTCATGTTTTTGTTGACGCTGCCCCTTGCCACACCACTTTTTTCCGGCTGCGATCGTGACGGCGACAAGAACAAGCCGGTCGTCTCCAAGTCGGCGCAGCAGCAAGCAACGGCAATGACCCAGCCTGGCGGCGACAGCAGCAAGCCAGCCATTACCAACTCCTCAACCACTCCGCCCAGTGACGCTACGCTGAAAGAATTGATGGAACTCACTGAGATGCGCAAGTTGGTCGATGCCATGCCGACACAGATCGTGTCGTCGATGGATGTTTATATCCAGCAAGCTTTGCAAGGTAAGGCGGCGACGCCGCGCCAGCAACAGGCTGTTGATACGATGAAAAAGAAATTGGCTGATCTTTTTGCCAGTGAACTTTCGTACGATAAGATGATGTCGATGTGGCTGCCGGTCTATCGGGAAACCTTCAGTGATGAGGAAGTCGTTGGCATGATCGCCTTTTACAAGACGCCAGCCGGGCAGGCCGTGATTCATAAGATGCCTGCTTTAATGAAAAATGTCATGCAAACGCAGCAGCAGCTTATGCTCCCGCTGATGCCGAAGATTCAAGAAATTGCCAAAGATTTTGGCAAGGAAATGCAAGCGGCAAGTGAAGCGAATGAGCCAAGCGGGGGGAAAGGGACGAGCGAGGGCAAGTAATATCCATGCCTGTTCCTTCGATGCTTACCCGCCGCAACGCCGTGTGGCTGATTCCGCTGGCGCTGATTATCACTTATCCGCTATGGCATATCCCACTGGCCGCCTTTCTTGCGCCGAGAGGCGGCTTTGATCCGAGCTATGGCAAGGATAAGAAGGAAGGGTATAACTTCCGGCTGGAGGCGCCCATCATCTACGAATACAAAGACGGCAGGCAGTCGGCGGTTATCCGCGCCAAGGCCGGTTATTCGACGGATAAACCCGAGGAATATGCCCTGGACGCGGTCGATGCCGATGTCTTTAATGTTCACGGTGACCTGACCCATATCGCGGCCCAGAAAGGCGTCTTTCAAGACGGGGTAAAACTTTTGACTTTGATCGGTGATGTGGTGATCGACAAGAGGGTCAGCAGGCAGCGGCTGTATTCCGACCTGCTTTATTACGATGGCAAAAAGCAGACCGTCAGCTGTCCCGGCCCAACCCGCCTGGCTGGTGACAGTATTGTGGTTACCGGCACGAGCTTTTTTTATGATATCCAGGCCGAACGCTCGGAAGTCGGCGGACGGGTTAACTGCCTGATTGATAAACGGAACAATCGCTAAGCTTTTCGCAGGTAAAAGCTTCCGCCTGCCCATCACGGACGCGGAAGCGGATATTGACATCCCACAGCCGCATTCCGAATTCCCGTTCATCGCGCTGACTGGCTGGGCGCGGGTCGCAGGCCAGACATTCCACCAGCAGTTGCCGCAGAGCCCGCCCGCTTTCTTCCTGGTATTGGCGGCAGAAACGCTCCACTTGCGGGTGAACCGTCACTGCCAGCGGCGGTGGCGGCGCCGCCAGGAAATTGTCCACCGCTTCGGCCACGCTATCTGCGGCGGGCAGATAGGGCTTAATATCCAGCAAAGGTGTGCCGTCGAGCAGGTCGATACCGGCCACATGCAAGACCAGGCCGCCGCTTTGCCGGGAAAGGCCGAGCAGGCGGACGACCGACATCCCCAGATGATTTGGCCGGTGCGGACTGCGGCTGGCGAAGACCCCGACCTTTTCCTGACCACCAAGGCGCGGCGGTCGCACCTGGGGCCGCCAGCCTTCAGATATGGCCTGGTCGAAGACAAAAATTAGCCAGATATGCGAGAATTTCGTCAGGCCTTTGACCATTTCGTCGCGGTCAAAGGGCGGCGTCAGCACCACCTCGCCGATCGCCGCCGGGGCTAGGCCGGCTTGCCGCGGGATGCCAAATTTTTCAGCGAATGGTGTTCGTATCCTGCCTATCGCCATGAATTGGCACGGCTTACAGCTTTCCATATTTTTACCAAAAAATTATTTTCTCGGTTTCACCAGATAGCGGACGGTTTTTCTGGCGGATCGCCATAAGGGGGTGTATTTTATCGCCAAATTCAATTTTTTGTACTTTATCTCAATTCCCGGTAAGTTTATGATTTTCCGTCTCGCCTGTTTTGTTTCTTGCCACGGATATGGCCACGCCACGCGCACCATCGCGGTAGTGGAAGCCTTGCATCAGCGCTGCCCGGAGGTCGTTGTCGACCTTTTCACCGCCGTTCCCGAAGCCATCTTCGCGCCATCGCTGAAAAATTATCGCTACCATTTCCTGCGCGCCGATGTCGGGCTGGTCCAGAAGGACGCCTTCACCGCCGATTTGGCAGCGACGCTTGCCGAGCTTGATCAATTTCTCAATTTCGATCCGGCCCTCGTCGCTGACTTGGCCCGCCAGGTGAAGGGCTGTCAGGCTGTGCTCGCCGATATATCGCCTTTGGGCATCGCCGTCGCGAAAAAAGCCAAGATCCCTTCGGTGTTGGTGGAAAATTTCACCTGGGATTGGTTATACAGCCATTATCTTCTTGAATATCCTGAATTTTCCCGCCACATTGACCAACTTGCCGAACTGTATGGCCGCGTCACCTGGCATATTCAGGCCGAACCGATCTGCCGCAAGGGCCAGGCTGTTATCCATTGCGCGCCGATTGCCCGCCCCTTGCGCGGCGGCGCCCAGACTTGGCGCGGCCAGTTGCTCAGCGGCGGACAAAAGCTGGTCGTCGTCTCCCTGCCAGACTGGGACGTCGAAGCGGCGCCGTGGCCGGCCATGGCCGCCGAGGCCAATTGGCATTTTGCCATCGTCGGTCAGAAGGAGACGAAGAAGCTTGCCGGCAACATCACTCTCTTCGGACGGGATCTGTACCATCCGGATATCATCGCCGCCGCCGATGTCGTCCTCTGCGAACCGGGGGCTTCGACGCTTGCCGAATGCGTCCAGGGCGGTTGCCGCGTGCTTCTCGTGCAAAGCGATTCACCGGAAGCGCCGGTGGTGGCGGCATATGTTCATCGGCATCTGGTTGGGGGTGAGTGCTCGCTGGAGGATGTACAGAAAGGAACCTGGCTTGCGGCTTTGCCTGCTCTGTTGGCCCAGCCGCGCCCACAACCCGCCGCCGCCAACGGCGGTCTGGCCGTCGCCTCGTTTCTGGCCGGGCTGTGACCAAGTATTATTGGCTGCTTGCCGCCTCCCGAAAGGCCTCCATCAACCTGGCGCCGACATAGGCCAGACGCTCAGGCGTCGTCAGATCGAAGCAGTAGCCATCGCTGCCGGCCAGACCGCCGGGGACAAGATCGCCCGCTTCCTCCGGGTCGCTGATCATATCTTCATAAAAGCAAACCGACAGCCAGCGCGGCTCGTCATCAATGACGTCGATCATGGCGAATAGGGGGCGTTCTTGCTGCTTCTTGTGGCGAGGCCGCAGCGAGTATGAGACGCCGGGCCGGGCTATGAAATCGCAGGTGACGCCGGGCAGACCGTTTAGCATTTCGGCCAGCTCGATAAAAACGCGGCGCATCGGCTCATCGGGCCAATCGGCGACGAAGGCGGTGACTTGTGGCAGAAGGGATGCGGGCATTATGGCCTCGGACATTATGGCCTCCTCAGTTTTTCCAGCCATGAATGCCGATGAGATCGACAAAACGGACTCCCGCCAGGATTTCTGTTCTAGTTTCGCCGCCTTTTTTAGTGACAAGACAAAGCTCTTGCTGTTCCTGCTTGCCCACCGGCATGACCAGCCGGCCCGGGTCGGCGAGCTGGTCAAGTAAGGGTGGTGGAATTTCCGGGCCGCCAGCGGTGACGATGATGGCGTCAAAAGGCGCGGCCTCCGGCCAGCCCAGGGTGCCATCGGCAAGTTTGGCGGTGATATTGAAGTAGGAGAGGCTGTCAAATATCTTGCGCGCCTGGGGCAGAAGCGAGTTCAGCCGCTCGACCGAATACACCTGGTGGCATAAGCGCGACAGCACCGCCGCCTGATAGCCGGAACCGGTGCCGATTTCGAGAACGGTTTCATCGCCGCGCAATTGCAGCAGCTCGGTCATGCAGGCGACAATATAGGGCTGGGAGATGGTCTGGCCGCCAGTGATTGGCAGCGGGTAGTCGTCATAGGCCTGGGGACGCAGGGCGCTATCGACAAAGAGATGACGCGGCACCTGGCGCATGGCTGTGAGTACCCGCTCGTCGAGGATGCCACGGGCGCGAATCTGTTTTGCTACCATCTCTTCCCGGGGAAGCTGGTAGCGGTCACTCACTTCTTGTCTCCCTGCCAGTCGAAGTCTTTGTCCCAACCCGGCTTGTTGTAAGCCAGTGAGCCGTAGCGGCTGGAGGCGACGACATTGTCGCGAATTACCAGGGTCAGGCTTTCTTCCTTGTGCGGGTTGAACAGGCGGCCAACCAAAGGTGCCTTCTTGACCCAGGAAGTTTCTTTTTCGTGATAAATCCAGGTCTCCTGGCCATTGCCGCCAGCTTGACGCTGGTCCGGCTCACCGATCAGGTGGATTACTTCCTGACTGCTGGTTTGTCCGGGTTTGATCAAGGAGGCATCGGAGGCCAGGTTGCGCACCGGCTGGCTCGTGGCGCAGGAGGTGACCAACAGGACGACGCAGGCGAAGAGCGGCAGTAAAAAACGGCGCGGGGACATCAGGATACCTCCGTAAAAATGACGTGCGTAAAAAATCAAAAAGCCGACAAGCCGCCACTATACCTGTGTTGCCGCCCAGCCCGCAAGGATATGCGCGTTTTCGGCGCGGGCGGGGCGGTGGTGGTGGCTCAGGCGCCGGCGGCGCGGGCAAGAATTTTGTAATTCCGCTCGACCATAGCCAGGGGGTCAATGACGAGGCCAGCCTGGATCATGGCATTATCGTGAATTTGCCGGGCGATTTCGGCGGCCAGTTCCGCGTCTTTCTGCCGCAGCGATGACAGTTGTTTGATCAGGGTGTTCTTCGGATTAATTTCCAGGTTTTTCTTGCCGGAGCCGCCCAGGCCCAGACCCTTTTCCTGGCGGCTGGCGGCCAGTACCCGCTCCATCGTCGAAGTCATGTAGCCGTCGGTGTTGACGATCATCGCCGGGGCATCGACCAGGCGTTTTGAGACTTTGACCTCGGCAACCTGCTCCTGCAAAGTCTCCTTGAACCAGGCGACGAGCGCCTCGGTATCGACCTCGTTCAGCTTGTCCGCCTGCTCCTCGCTGCCATCGGCCTCGCTCTTTGGTATGTCAAGGTCGGCGCGGTCGGCGGAAACCAGCTTCTTACCCTCAAATTCGCGCAGGTGGTTGAGGACAAAATCATCGATCGCTTCCAAAGTATAGAGGATTTCGATACCCTTTTTCTTGAACATCTCGACATACGGCCCGGCCTCAATGGCGGCGCGGCTGGGGCCATTGATATAGTAGATACTGTCCTGATCCGGCTGCATCCGTCCCAGATAATCGGTCAGGGAAATTGGTTTTCCGGCCTCGCCCTTTGACGACTCAAAACGCATCAGTTTGGCCAGCTCTTTTTGGAATTCATACTCGCTGGTCGCCCCTTCCTTGAGAAAATAGCCAAACGTTGAGAAGAATTTCAAATAATTTTCCTCGTTGTGGCTGGCTTCCTCGTCAAGAAATTTGAGAAAACGCTTGGTGACGACTTTCCTGATTTTGTTGACCAGGGCATTATCCTGCAAGGCCTGGCGCGAGATATTCAGCGGCAGGTCGTCGCTGTCGATGACTCCTTTCAAAAAACGCAGCCATTCCGGCAAGATATTCTTCGAGTGTTGGTCGATCAACACCCGCTGGCAGTAGAGATTGACGCCGGGTTCCATGCGGCCGAAACCGAAAATTTCAAGATTTTCCTTGGGTACAAAGAGCAGGGCGTTGATCGCCAGCGGCGCGTCGGCGGAAAAGTGCAGGCGGTAGAGCGGCTCGTCGCCGCCCGAGGCGATGAATTTGAAGAAATCGTTGTATTCTTGGTCAGTTATCTCGGATTTATTTTTGGTCCAGATGGCTTGGACGGTGTTGACGGTTTCGCCATCAAGTTTGATCGGAAAGGGGACGAAGGCCGAATACTCTTTGATGACGGACTCGATTTTCCATTTTTCCGCGTAGTCGTGGGCGTCATCCTTCAATTCGATGATGATTTTCGTGCCGCGATGCAACCCTGGACATTCGCTGATCGTAAAACTGCCAGCGCCATCCGAGGCCCACTCGTGCCCTTCGCCGCCATCCCAGGAGCGGCTTTGCACCCGCACCTTTTTGCCGGCCATAAAGGCGGAATAAAATCCGACGCCAAACTGACCAATTAAATTGACATCTTTCTTTGCCGCTTCGGCCAGCTGACTGAGGAAGGTGTTGGAACCGGAGTGGGCGATGGTGCCCAAATTGTGCTCCAGTTCGGCGCGGCCCATGCCGATGCCGGTATCGCTGATCGTGAACAGGTGTTCTTTGGCGTCCAGCGTAATGTTGATTTCCAAAGGCATGTGGGCGTCAAAGACTTCAGCGGCGGTCAGGCTTTCGTGGCGGAATTTTTCCAGGGCGTCGGCGGCGTTGGAAATCAGCTCGCGGACAAAAACATCGCGTTCGGTGTAGAGGGAATTGATAACGATATCAAGGAGTTTTCTGGTTTCCGCCTGGAATTCATAGGTCGTGGTCTGGCTTGTCATACGCTGCACCAAAAGGTTCTGGTTGGAGAGGAAAGAACGGTTGACCGTGTGGCCATCATCCTGTTTTCGTTGTAATTTATAAAAAAACAGCGATAATGGTAAGCATTTGCCCCATGCTGTCAAGCTATGGGACTTCATCCGAGGGCTTCGTCCGGGGGCTTCGCTTGGGGCCTTCGTCCGCCAATTGCCGCCGCAAGTGAGGTGGAAAGAATTACCGTCGCCGTTGGCTGAAGATTGAACTGATTTATGCGAATTGTTCTGTGTGGCGATATTCATCAGCACCTTGAACCGTGCGCCAACATCCCCGGTTTGGCCGCCTGTGATTACCTGCTCGTTCACGGTGACCTGACCAATTTCGGTGGGTCCACCGCCACGGCGCGGGTGATCGCCGGTTTGCGGCGTTTCTGCCCACGGGTCTTCGCCCAGACTGGCAACCTCGACCGGCGGAGCGCCGGTGATTTTCTCACTCAAGAAGGGATCAATCTGCATGGTCAGGCCCGCCTTTTGGTCAAAGGCGGCAACAGCCTCATTGTCATCGGCCTGGGCGGTTCCAATCCGACGCCGTTTTGCACCCCCAATGAATTAAGCGAGGAGGCGATGGCGCGGCTTCTCGATGAAGCTTGGCGGCGGGCGGGGGCGTTTGCCGCCAGCGGCGCCGGCCTGCCCACGCTTTTGCTGACCCATGCTCCGCCGCACGGCACTCGGCTTGACCGCCTGAAAAATGGCTGTCATGTTGGCTCAAAGGCGGTGCGGACCTTTATCGAAAAATACCAGCCCTCGCTGTGCGTCTGCGGCCATATCCACGAGGCCAAAGGCGAAGACCGCCTTGGTGCCACCGCTCTTTTCAATTGTGGCGCCTTCGCTCAGGGTGGATGGGTGGAGATCGACGTCGAAGCGGCAAACATCCGCGCCAAACTCTTCTGAAACGTTTTGCCGGTGGCAGACAGATCCACTCTGGATTTTGTGGTTGAGCTAATGAAATGATGCACTTCCCGTGGCGGCGTGGCCCGTCGTGATCGAAGCGGTGCCGAGGTTAAGCCGCTTGCCCTTGCGCTTTGATGATGCCACTCAGCCGCTTGCAGACTCCCGAAGCCAGAGACCAAACAAGATCGAGCGGCAGTTTACCAATCAGGCCCTGATCGAAGAGTACCTTGGCCTCGGCCGGGAAATCCTCGTCACCGAGCCAGAGCAGGACGGCAACCGCTATGTCTGGCGTGATGGCGAAACGAAAGGCCGCGTCGCCCATGGTTAGTTTCTCGCCGCCAAGCCGCTGGCCGGCGGCGGTGAAGTGGCCGAGATTGCCGTCGCAGGCGACAGCGACCTTGTTCCCGGGAATCTGGTGCGGGCCGCGAAAAAAGGTATTGCCGCCGGGAAAGTCGTTCTCCGATATCCAAGTGCCGGTGTGGGGAACGGCCATCATCGGGTGGAGCAAGTACCAGATGACGAAGACCGAAAATCTCTCAGGATCAAACTCCTCTGTCAGCGTCGATGATGCCGTTGGCGCGACGCTGACCAGGCGGTTGCGCCCGTCGAAGGTGTAATCCTCATTCCAGATACGGATGCGGTAGCGGCCGGTCGCCGGGTCATAAGCGGCGCGGCCCCCAGCGCAAAGCTTTTCCGGTTTCGCCTGCGCCAGTTCGGCGAAATACTGTTCGTCGATCCATTGTTCCATGGCATTCTCCTTGTTGGAAAACCTTGGCCTAGACTATTTGCGATGTCAGGTCGCTGATGAACCCGGCGATTTTTTCGACGATGGCATCTTTGTGTTGCAGATGCGGGGCATGGCCGCAGGCGGCGACCATGGCCGTTGTTACCGAGCCGCCCGCTTGCCGCGCAACGGCCGTTACCTGCGCCGCCGTGCCGTAGGGATCGTCCTCGCCCTGGATGAGCAACAGCGGCACGGTGATGGCGGGCAGAAATTCCTCAATGTTCCAAGCGATAAATTCCGGGCGCAGCCATACTTCGTTCCAGCCCCAGAAGGCGCAATCGGTGTTGCCGCCATGGTAGGTTTCCAGGCGGGGTTTCAAATTGCCTTGCACATAATTGTCGCGTGCGGCGGCGATGGCGCGGCGGGAAATGTCTTCGCAAAAGACATGCGCCGCCAGCGTCACCACACCCAGCAAACCGGGGCGGGGTGGGCTGCCGGCATGGATCAGGGCGATGGAGCCGCCATCGGAATGGCCGATGAGAATGTGGTCGCGGATGCCGGTCGCCGCCAGCACCTCTGGCAACACCGTCAGCGCCTCGTGGTGCATAAAGGAAATCGGGCGCGGCAGCGGGCAGGGGTCGGAGCCCCCGTATCCCTGGCGGCTATAGAGCAGCGTCCCACAGCCGCTGGCCTCGGCCAGCCGTTCGGGAAAATTCCGCCACAGTTCGACACAGCCCAAGCCTTCATGGAGAAAGACCAAGGTCGGCGCCGCCTCTGGCGGCGGCCCCAGCCAGGCGGCTTCCAGGCGTGTTCCTGTTTTCGCCAAATGAATATCAAAATGGCGCATGGCAACATGGGTTGATGACACCTGCGAGGAAACCATAGCCGAAACCATAATCACGCCCGCTATTAGTCCCGGATAAAAGCCGCCGCTGGCGGAGCTTCCGGGCCGATAATCGTCAAATGCTTCGGCTCGCCGTAACGGACGTAAACCTGACCATAACGGACATACATGGCGCCAATCTGCTGGCCGTCCGGGCCAGGCACCTTCATGCCATTATAACAGATGGTCATATGTGCCCCGTTGTCGACGCTGCCGCGGGCCCAGTTGAACTGCTGCAGCCATTTCTTCAGTTGCGTCTCGGTCAGGACGATCTCCGTCCAGTAGAGGCCGTCGAGCGTCCAATCTCGGTTTAAGGCAAGAAGAGCGTCCGGCTCATGGTCCGGGCCGGTATAATAGTAGCGGTATTGTGGCAGAATGACGCGGTTGGTGAAAACCGGCTCGACGCTGAAATCGCGGCTCAGTTCAACATAATGCGGCCGGCCGACGCAGCCGGAAAAGAGCGAGGCGGCCAAAACGGCCACGGCCATCAAAACAAAACCTGTTCGCCGCATGTCTCTCTCGGAGAGTGGAAAAAAGTGGGAAGAAAATTGGTTGATTGATACCTCTATACTTTGCCATAATGTCCCAGGCAAATCAACTTCCCTCAGACAGAGGCGCGTTTATGAAACAGATGGTGCTTTCCATATTGACCAAAGATCGGCCCGGCGTCATTGCCGATGTCACTGGCGCCATTTTTCGGCTCCAGGGTGATCTGGCCGACCTGAACCAATCGGTGCTGTGGGGCTATTTGACGATGATTCTGATTGTCAATTTCCCGGATACGGTGACCAAAGCGACGCTGGCCGCCGCCATTGCCGCCAGCGAGGGCGCGGCCGATTTTCAGGTGTCGGTTAAAGAATTGGCCGCGCCTTTGACCTCAGGTCCGCCGGTGCCCAAGGAGACTTTCATCATGACGGTGCAGGCGGCGAACCGTGGCGGCCTCGTTTATCAGGTCAGCCGCTTTTGCTGCGAGCGCGGTATCAACATCCTTGACCTGACGACCACCCTGCGCGATGACCGTTATGTTATGGCGCTTCAACTCGATCTGACCGGCATCGTGTCGCTAGCCGCTTTGCGCGAGGATCTGTCGGCCTTCGCCGATACAATGGGCCTGAGCCTGACTTTGCAGCATAACGATCTCTTCCAGGCCACAGAAGAGGTGCGCCTACATTGACTTACCGGAATTGGGTAAGATGACGGTCTTTAAGAAGAAGGTTAGGCGATAATTTTTGTATGTTCTTCTCGTACCAGCTTTTGCAGGCCGAAGGGTCAATTGTTCCTGAAAAACCAAAAGCGGGCGATTGCCGAATGCCGGTAGGACAGGCGGAAGAATAGAGGAACTTACCCTAACAAGTTGGCATTATCTGTATTCTTTGTGTTTTGTGAACAGCAAGACATCCCGGGAAAGGGTGTGCTAAAGAAGTAAATATCGGGAGAGTATAAACATGGCGCTCATTGACCAAAAACTTGAAGCATGGAAAAATAAGTTGCTTGATTTGGGAAAACGTAATCGCTTGTTAAACTATCGAGATACAAAACGCTCGAATTTGCGTATAAACAAGCCCGAAATTTTTGAGCTGTGGGATAGTTTCGTTGAAAACGAAATATCACTTGAATTTCCCTACTATGATGACGACCAGTTGTCATCTTTGGAGAATGATAACAGTGAGATAGCTGAAGCAGCTATCATAACTAACCAAAGCATAAAAGAGCGACAAAAGACTTTACGTAGCCTAAGAGAAAAAGCAAAAACGGCGATGGAAGAGCAGGGCGTCAATATCCTGTATCTTTCGTTTGGTTTTCTTTGCTGGCGAGAAGATGATAATTCTGAACAATACCTATTATCCCCGATTGTCTTGGTTCCTGTCACATTGACTTTAGAATCCATTACCTCTCCCTTTATACTTAGACTTCACGAAGATGAAATAACGTTAAATCCAACATTAATATATAAACTGTCAAATGATTTTGGTATTCACTTGCCGGAATTTGATTCTTATAATGGGATAAAAATCTATTTGCATGAAATTGAGGATTTGATAAAAAATAACAAGTGGGAAGTCATGTACGATACCGGGCTTTCGCTTTTGTCATTCCTTAAAATAAATATGTATCATGATTTAGAAGTACATAAAGATACAATAAAAAACAACCCGATAGTACGTGCATTATCGGGTGATGTGGCAGCTATTAACAACACAGATGAAGACATAAACAATTTCGACCACGATTCGAAAACTACCCCTGTCGAATTATTCCAAGTTGTTGATGCTGACTCAAGCCAACAAGATGCGGTGCTGATGGCGAAAAAAGGAATCAGTTTTGTTTTACAAGGGCCTCCTGGTACAGGAAAAAGTCAAACAATCACAAACATAATAGCCGAACGCCTCGCTTTTGGCAAAAAGGTGTTGTTCGTTTCTGAAAAGATGGCAGCACTTGAAGTTGTGCGGAAAAGGTTGACGGCTGCCGGTCTCGCTGATTTTTGCCTAACACTACACAGTTATAAAGCGAATAAAAAAGAAGTACTGGAACAACTCTCCGTTACGTTAAATCTATCGAAACGGCAGGCTAAATTAAGTGACGAAGCATTTCAGAAACTTGAGTTGTTGCAGGATACTAAGGGAAAATTAAACGAATATGCGCGACAAATTTTTGAGGTTGTAGAGCCTCTCGGGGAAAAAATTTATAATGTCCACGGATATTTAGCCAATCTTGAGAGTTATGACAATATTGTTTTTAACCTTACCGATGTTGTCCAAACTACTCCGCAAAAATACAACAGATACATTCACCTTCTTAGGGAATTTTCATCGACTATTGGCAAACAGAGCGGCGATTATAAAGATAATCCTTGGTATGGCGCGCACATTCCGGCGCTAACATATGAACTGCGTCATAATATTGAGGATTATTTAACGAGACTGTTAGAAAAGATAAAGAGAGCCTCTGATATTTGCGATAAAATATCTATAGAGTTATGTCTCGATAGCTTTTCGTCATATGCTGGCATGGAAAGCCTAATGAAGATATTAATTCTCGGAGCGCAATCACCCAAGGCGCCTATAGATTGGGTTGTTAAGGATGATGTTACTCATCTGCAAGATGATATTAGAAAATACGACAAATTGAAGCATTCTTATCAAGAATTGCAGCATGAATTGGTAAGAATTATAGCCGAGCTATCCGCTAATGATTCAGATGCCTTGTTCTCTGATCCATTACAGTTGATAACCACACTTCAAATCAAAGCCGAAGAAGAGAAAGCAAGTCAGCTAATATCCGATAATTATTGTTATTTGACATGGGAAAATGGCCATTATATCAAAGCTCAATCGTTGTATGAAGAAGCTCGGCAAAAAGTGCAAGTGATTTTAGGGCTTCGGGAGAGTATAGCCACAATCTTTGAACGAGAGATTTTCGATATTGACTACAAATCAATTTTGAACCGTTTTAAGACGGAATATACTTCGTTCCTCAAGATTTTCAAAGGCCAGTATAAAGCTGATAAAAAAGTGATTTTAGGGTCGTACAAGCAAATTGCAAAAAAAGTAAGTGATGCAGAAGTCATATCAATACTGACTTCGCTAAAACAAATTGATGAAGCCAGCCATGCTCTGCAAGGACAACAGCAGAGTTTTGAAAAGTATTTTGGCGACCGTTATGTATCAGAAAAAACTGACTTCGACGCTTTTTCGCGTTCCTTAAAAGCGTTTAATTGCATTCAACAGTTTAGAGAGAAGATTGTCCTTTTGCATGACATTGCCAAAACGATTGAAAATCAAGATAACGAAATGAGGAGGCAGTTCACTTTTCTTTATAATGGGGTTTTGACCGATTGGCAAAGTGTTTTGCAGTCATTGACCTGGGCAAGTAACCTTAAAAAGCTCTATATTCAGTGTGACATAAGCAAAAATTTTGTAGAGTTTGTTTGCTCGAATGATGAGCAAAAATCCCGCTGTTCAGAATATTATTCGATTTTGTCTGAATGCGTAAAAGGTTTCGACGTAGAATTTAGCTGGTACTTAAGTCTTTTTGAAACCGCAAATGAAATCAAAAGTATTCCAATGCCGGCACTCTATGATAGAATCCAGCTTTGCAAAAACCTCGCCTTATTGGAAGAATGGATTGACTTCCAAAATGCTCGCACCAATTGTCAAAAAGAAGGGTTAACCGACTATATAGATAAAATCGGCCAACTTAATATCAAAGCGGAATATATAATTCCTATGTTCAGAAAACGCTTTTACCGCTTGTGGCTCGATGCGGTTTTGCCCAATTATCCTGCTGTGTTAAATTTCCGACGACGTACTCAGAGGCAAACTATTGATGAATTTGTTTATCTTGACAAACTGCAATTTGATATTGCCAAAGCTAGAATCAAGAAAACACTTGTTGATGAGCTGCCGTCTTTTGATCGAGTGACATCTAGCGTAGATGAGTTAAACACCCTAAAAAGAGAACTCGGCAAGCAACGGCGCATTATGCCTATTCGCAAGCTATTTCGGTCAATTCCCAATCTCCTCCTGACCCTAAAGCCCTGCCTTATGATGTCTCCTCTTTCGGTAAGTTTGTTCCTTGAAGCCGAAAGTTACGATTTCGATACTGTCATTTTTGACGAAGCATCTCAAGTATGCACCGAGAATGCAATAGGTGCAATTTCAAGAGGTAAACAAGTTATTATTGCCGGAGACAGCAAGCAACTTCCGCCGACTAATTTCTTTAGCGCTTCAATCTCTGATGCTGATTTTGATAACGAAAATGAAGAAGATGAATTTGACGACCCTAATGCATATGAATCAATTTTGGATGAAGCCGCCTTGTTGCCTGAACGCACGTTGCTTTGGCACTATCGAAGCAAACATGAGCATTTAATCGCTTTTTCAAATGCGAAAATTTACAGGAACAACCTAATTACTTTCCCTGCTAATGTTGATAAAGCCCCCGATAATGGTGTCCAGTACATTTATGTACCGGATGGATTTTATGATCGTGGTGGAAAGAAAGGAAACGTTATTGAAGCAAAGCGTGTGGCGCTGCTAATTTTTGCGCATATCAAAAAATCCCCAAATCGTTCTCTGGGGGTTATTGCATTTGGCGAGGTACAACAACAAGCCATTGATACTGTTCTCAGGCAAATGCGAAAAGATGACCAACGCTATGAATCATTCTTCGACGAAAATAACGACGAAGCATTTTTTGTTAAAAATTTGGAGAATGTCCAAGGCGATGAACGCGATACCATAATCTTTAGCATCGGTTACGCTAAAGATGCTGCCGGAAAGTTCACCATGAATTTTGGCCCTCTCAGCAAAGGAGGCGGTGAGCGCCGGTTGAATGTCGCTATCACACGAGCGAAGTACAATATTAAGCTTGTGGGTTCAATTTCACCCACAGATATTGATGCAGATCGCGTTAGCGCGGAAGGGCCGAAACTATTACGCTCATACATTGACTTTGCGATAAATGGCCCGTCCGTCATTCTTAGAGAAACAACGGAAAGCGATATTGTTGAGCACGACTCGCCGTTTGAAGCGGCAGTCTATAACTTTTTAGATAGAAAAGGTTATAGACTGGGCACCCAAGTAGGTTGTTCCGGGTACCGGATTGATATGGCTGTAAAACATCCGTCAATTAGCGGGTGTTATGTTCTTGGTATTGAATGTGACGGAGCTGCCTATCACTCGGCAAGAACGGCGCGTGAACGTGACCGTCTGCGTCAAGCAGTCCTTGAAGATATGGGTTGGACAATTTACCGTATTTGGTCAACCGACTGGATCAAAGACCCAATTGCAGAAGGACAAAAACTAATCGAGGCTGTTGACCGTGCTATAAGCGAATACTCTGATAATCGCGATAATAATGGTAATGATAACTTGCCCATTGCCTCCTTCGAGGAAGATAGTTTCTTGCGCATGGACGAAAAAGAAGAAAATCTTGACGATGCTGTAAATCCTTATAATTTTGAGAAACAGAAGCAAACAAATTTTTCTGATCTTCCACGCAATGCTACTGGAGACCTCGACATCGCTGATCGTATCAAAGCAGTCATTGAAAACGAATACCCCATTCATTACGAATTATTATGTAAAAGGATGGCTCCTTTATATGGGAAAGAAAGAGCAACCCCAACAATCCAGGGAAAAGTTTTGCATTGTGCAGGCACAAGAGTACAAGGCATAATTAGGAAAGGTGTCTTTTTTTACCCTGCTGATTATACGACAATTGTACCGAAAGCCGCTGGCAATACACGCTCAATCGACCATATAAGTCCAGATGAACTGGCAGAGGCCATGTTCATAATTGTGTCAAATAGCTATGGGATTATGAGAGAAGATTTGTTTCGAGCAACCGCGCGTGAATATGGCTTTACGCGTTTAGGTATTAGAATATGGGCAACTATGAAGCTGGCGTATGATCTTTTACTTAAAAGCAAACGTGTTAAAGAAACAGATGAGAAGGTTATAAAATGCTAAAAACCTGATTGCATCAATATCCCTAACTTCTATAAAAAATGATAGAGGGAAATTCGCTCTATTTTTTATTTCCGTGTTGATGAAACGCCTCGACAATTTTCGTCGGGAAATCCAATCCACATTTGGCGCGCCATGCTGCAATCCGAAAATATCCTTGCCACCGTCGAGATGATCCAGAAGGAAAACCTTGATGTCCGCACCGTCACCATGGGCATCAACCTGCTTGATTGCCGTGGTGGCTCCGTTCGCGCCACCTGCAAGCGCATTCGGGAAAAGATCGCCAGCCGCGCTGGCCGTCTGGTTGCCGCCTGCGACGCCGCCAGTGAAAAATTCGGCATCCCGGTGGTCAACAAGCGTATCGCTGTTACCCCGATTGCCTTTGTCGGCGCCGGTTTTATGCGCGATGATTTTGTCGCCATCGCCCAAGCGCTTGACGCGGCGGCGTCTGAGGTCGGCGTCGATATTTTAGGCGGTTTTTCGGCCCAGGTGGAAAAGGGCCTGACCGCAAGCGACCGCGAACTGATCGCCGCCATCCCGGAAGCCATTGCCACGACGGCAAAAATCTGCTCGTCGGTCAACATTGCCTCGAGCCAGAAGGGCATCAACATGGACGCCTTGGCAATGATGGGCAAAACCGTCAAGGCCCTGGCCGAAAAAACCGCCGCCCAAGGTGGCTTTGGGGCCGCCAAGCTGGTGGTTTTCTGCAATCAGCCCGGCGACAATCCCTTTATGGCCGGGGCGATTCATGGCCTGGAAGAGGCCGACGCCGTGTTAAACGTCGGGGTCAGCGGGCCGGGTGTCATCGCCCGTGCCCTGGAGCGGCGGATTGCCGAGCGCGGCGTGGCTGCTTTGCCCCTCGATGAACTGGCGGAAAATATCAAACAAACCACCTTCCGGGTGACGCGCTGCGGCGAATTGATTGGCCGCCGCGTCTCCGAGGCTTTGGGCGTCGATTTTGGCGTCGTTGATTTATCTTTGGCGCCGACGCCGGCCATTGGCGACAGTGTCGGTGAAATCTTCAAAATTTTGGGTGTCGATGCCATCGGCGCCCCCGGTTCGACGGCCATTCTTGCCATGTTAAACGACGCGGTAAAAAAGGGCGGCATCTTCGCCAGTAAAACAGTGGGTGGGTTGAGCGGCGCCTTCATCCCGGTGATGGAGGACGCGGCCCTGGCTGCGGCGGTCGGCGAAGGGGCGCTGTCTCTGGAAAAACTTGAGGCTATGACCTGCGTCTGTTCGGTTGGTCTCGACATGGTGGCCATCCCCGGTTCGGTTGATGCCGACACCATCTCGGCCATCATCGCCGACGAAATGGCCCTGGGCGTGGTCAATCACAAAACCACCGCTGCCCGCCTGATTCCCGTTCCCGGCAAAGAAGCCGGCGAGATGGTCAGCTTCGGTGGTCTGTTCGGCGCCAGCCCGGTCATGGCCGTGAAGAATGTCGGCCAATCAAGCCGTTTCATCGCCTGGGGCGGCAGAATGCCAGCACCGGTGCACAGTTTCAAAAATTGAGATATTTCGCCGAAAGATACGGTATTTTTTGTTATCTTTGCCGGGCGCGGATAATTCCAACCTGTTTTTGCGTCAATAAATAGGCCGTAAGCTACCCCGATTGTCCGCTTGCGCCGTTCAAGTATGTTGTCGTATCCATTCATGTTTCTGGGGAAACGATGAGCCAGAAAGCGCAAAACACCAAACTTTTGTGGGATGACATCCAGGCACATGCCATCGCTTTTTCAAAACGCTGGAAAGACACGCACAGAGAAAAGGCCGATGCCCAGCCGTTCTTGACCGAGTTCTTGGGAGTTTTCGGCGTTGATGACCCTGTGAAGGTCGGCGAGCGCGAAAAGATCGTCAAAATTTCCGGCTCCCACGACAAATATATCGACTTCTTCTGGAAAGGCCAGATCGCCATCGAGATGAAGTCGCGCGGCAAAGATTTGGGCGACGCCTACCAGCAGTTAAAAGACTACATGGAACGCATTCCCGCCGAAGAAGTTCCGGATTTGTGGATGGTCTGCGATTTTGAGACGGTGCAGTTGTGGCGGCATTCGACGAGCGAGCGTTTCACTTTCAAGCTTAAAGATTTTCGCAAGCATATTAAGCGCTTCGCCAATATCGCCGGATATACCACCGAGCGGGTCCGTGACAACCAGGTGGAAGTCAACGTCAGGGCCGCCGAGAAAATGGCCAAGCTCCATGACACCCTGAAGGCTTCCGGCTATGACGGCCATGACCTTGAAGTCTATCTGGTGCGCCTGTTGTTCTGTCTGTTTGCCAGCGATACCGGCATCTTCCCGCAAGACAGCTTTTTTCGCTATATCGACGCCTCCAAACCGGACGGCTCCGATTTGTCCGGGCGCGTCGCGCAGTTGTTCGAGGTGCTCAATACGCCGGAAGAAACCCGCGCCAAACGAACGCTGTTAACTGACGAACTCAAGCAGTTCCGCTACATCAACGGCGGCTTGTTCGAGAATAGGCTCCAGCCCGCCGATTTTGACGCGAGGATGCGGCGGATTCTGCTCGACTGCATCCAGTTTGACTGGAACAAAATCAGCCCGGCGATATTTGGCGCCATGTTTCAGGGCGTCATGGACAAAACCCAGCGGCGGGAGTTGGGGGCGCATTACACCAGCGAAGAAAACATCCTGAAGCTGATAAACCCGCTGTTCATGGATGAGTTGTGGCAAGAATTTGACCGCGTGAAAACCGACCCAGCGGCGCTTGACCGTTTTCACGAAAAGATCAGCCGTTTGAAATTTCTTGATCCGGCCTGTGGTTGCGGTAATTTCCTCATCATCACCTACCGTGAACTGCGTTTGCTGGAACTTGAAATTTTGAAGATGAAGAGCGTCAGGCAGCGGATTCTCGACATTTCGCC
>JAIRRG010000210.1 GCA_031256095.1 Desulfobulbaceae bacterium | reverse complement strand
CCAGGACAACTTTGCCGTTGATATCCATTGTTTTCTCCTTGGTCTGCCAGGCGACCGTGTCCAGTGTGCTGGGGCAGCCGCTTTTACCTTGATAAAGCGACAATTGCCACAATCCGGCCCCGCGGGCAAGTGTTTCGCTTGCTGGCATGGTAGCTTTGGACTCGGAGAAACCCTTTGGCAAGAATCCTCTTGGGGAGAAATTCCTTGACATTTTTCCCGGATTTCATTTTATCCGGCCTAGGTTTCAGGCGCCCGCAAGGGACAAGGGAACTCCGTGTGAATCGGAGACGGTGCCCGCCGCTGTAACCGGGGACGAACGCCGCTAAGATGTCACTGGCCTTGCGTAAAGAGGCTGGGAAGGCGCGGCGTGAGGATGAGCCGGGAGTCAGAATACCCGCCTGCGACTGTTACGACCGTGCTCCGAGGAACAGGGAACGGTCCGTTGAAGGAGCCAGGGCAGCCCCGGATCATATGCGATCCGGGGCTTTTTTATTGCTATCGGAGCGCCGATGAAATGTTTTTTCCCGCTGCCCCGCCTGTTGTTGGCGGCCATCGCCATTTTGCCGCCAGTCTGCGCTGATGCCCAAGCACTGGGCGCCTCGGTGTTAGGCATTCCGGCCCTGGTTATCCACAACGGCGGCCACGAAGTTTTCAGCGACGGCACGCTTTTGGCCCGCTACCGCCTCAGTTTTGACGGTGAAAATCCCAACGGTCGCTGTCAGGATATCCAAGCCTTCTGGCGACCCGGCAGCGCCTTTCAGCCTGGGCGGCGTTGGCTGCCGCTGCCGATACGCTGCGATAGTCAAAACTGTGAGGCCGAGATCCATATGGGCGGTATCGTCTTCTTGACGCTGCTGGCCCAGGCACGTTGCGCCGGGATTTTTTACCAGGCTCAGACCATCGATACCTTGCACGCCCGCAATTTTGCCCCTGGCGGTAGTTGGGCAGCGGCTGGCGGCGAGCCAGCGTCGGTGATACCGTCGTTGGAACTTATCCCGGCGCCGGCGCATTACTATCCGCAGACCGGCATGACCTTTTCCTTCCGTTATCCCAAAGCCGAAAGTAACCTCGAAATCACCAGCAACGACGTGGCAGGTATCATAGACGCGGGCGGCACTGGCAGCAACGGTGTTGCCATGAAGAGCGGCGATTTTTCCTTTACCCTCTCCCATGACCCGGCCCTGAACCGTCAGGGTTTCGAAGCGACCAGCGAACGCATTATCGTCGTTCGCGAACGGGCCGTGGGCGCGCATACTGGCCAGGTTTCGGCCTTCACTCTCAACGTCCACCGTTCGCGTTACGCCTTTTTACGGCCCGAAAGCGGCATGGCGCTGTTCGTCGCGGTGGCGGCGGTCAGCGTGGCCCTGGTTATTTCCCTGAAAAAACAAAGCTGGCGACGATGATTTCCATCTGGCGGCGTGCCACTCAGCATTTGGCCTTTGTCATTCTTACCTACGGCGGGCGTTTCGGCGTTCATTTTGACAGTGCCCTACCTTGTTTTTCCTGCCCTTATGTCGCCGGATGCAGCGGCCATTGCTATCTGATGGCCCTGCAAAGCAACTGGTGGGGCCTGCAAATGCCCTGGGTGGTTTTGACCAGCGGCCTTGGTCTGCAAGCCCTGGCCGTCTTTGGCCTGTTTGTGCTGCTAACCCTTATCCTCGGCAAGACTTGGTGCGGCTGGATCTGCCCGTTTGGCCTGGTGCAAGATTGGCTGACCATGCTGCGCCAAAGGCTGGCTATTCCCGAGGCGCGGATGAGTTGGGCTGGACGTGATCGCCTGCGGATCATCAAATACCTGCTCCTCCTTTATCTCACGATTATTCCAATGCTTATCGCCCATGCCGACTTACACAGCGATTTCAGCCTGCCTTTTTGTCAGATCTGCCCAGTCAAGCCGCTGATGCCGCTTTTCGTTGGCAACACTGCCCATTTGGCCCTGGACACCGCCAACACCATCACCCTCGTTTTTTCAATACTTTCCGTGACCATTGCCGCCATGATGGTCGTTGGCATGTTTTTCAAGCCTCGTTTCTTCTGTATTTTTTGCCCGATGTTGGCGATTATTCATATTTTTAACAAAATAACCCCGCTACGTCTGACGAAAAATCCTCCCACCTGTCTGGCTTGCGGCAACTGTTCCCGCGCTTGCCCGGTGGACATCCGCCGCGTCCATGAAGACCGGGCCAATGTTCAGGATGAAGACTGCCTGCTCTGCTTGCGCTGTGTTGAATCCTGTCCAAGCGACCGGACGTTGAAGCTGACAGGCTTTGGCAAAAGTTTGATCGTCTCGGCGCGGCGGCGATTAACCACTGACGGCTAACCTCACCATTTCACAATTACTTCGAGGGAAAAGATTGATATGAAAAATCATAGAATCCATTATGAATGAGCCCAGCCGTCAGCAACGCCTGACCATAAAAACCCAGGGCGAGGCGCGGCAAGAATATGCTGCTGCCGCCGACTGGCTGCGCCAACGGCCCGACTACCATCAGGTGTTTGATTATTTTCTCGAAATTGCCGGACAAGCCTGGACGGCGGCGGAAGTCAGCGAGCGAACGGGACGGCCCGTGGTTCAGCATCTGTGCAACCAGGCGCCGCTGGAAATTTTTCACGCCATGGGTTTACAGCCGCTGCGCCTCGCTTCCGGATGCTGCGCCGTGTCGCGGTTGGCCGAAGCCGGTTTGCCGGCCTTGATGTGCCCGATGCTGCGCTCGGCCATCGGGGCGCAAAGGGTTCAGGCGCAAGCCTCGCGAGTCCTGGCTCGCGTCATCCCGACCACCTGCGACTGGACAGTAAAATTCCAGGAATTGGCCGTCGCTCTGCCAAACGACTTACAGAAAAATTCATCATCGCCGCCGGTTCATTTGCTCGAATTGCCGCATCAGCGCCACAGTGAACGAGGACAGGCGCGATTCCAGGAAGAACTGTTTTTGCTGATTGACTTTCTCGAACAAAAAATTGGTCGTCGCCTGACCCGTTCAGCACTTCTCACCTCGGTCAATCTGTACCGCGAAGCCTGGGCCGTTCTGGAATCGCTCATCGCCCTGCGCCGCGATGGCCGCCTGGCCGCCGCCTGGTTCGCGGCCATTTGCGCCGCCTTTCTTTTTGACAGCATTGAGCGCTGGCTGACGGCGGCTCAGACTCTTGTATCTTATTTGCAAAATCAAAAAGTCAGGCCAGCGGCGCGGTCGGTCTTTCTCTGCGGCTCGCCGATTATCTTCCCGAATCTGAAACTCTTGCGCCTGATCGAAGAGGCGAAGATGTATGTCGCCGCCGATGAGCTCTGTGCCTCTGAGCGCCTGTGGCCGGGTGGAATGGCCGTCGATGACCGCTCCGTTTCCGGCCTTATCCGTGCTCTGGCCGGGCGTTACCACCGCGCTTGCCAGTGTCCGACCTTTGCCGACAACGAGCGGCGCTTCAATAGTGTCCGGGCGGTTGGCCTGCCATTAAAGGGGATTATTTATCATGTCTTGAAAGGCTGCCATCCCTTCGATATCGAAAGCTTGACAATGGAGCGTATGGCCCGTGAGGCAAACATCCCCTTCATCCGCATCGAAACCGAGTACAGCCCAGAGGATGCCCGTACCATCCTGACGCGGCTGGAAGCTTTTGCCAACATCGACCATGGAGCAAGCGCATGATCATCGCCGGCATCGACCTTGGTAGTACCGCCATCAAACTGGCGCTGGTGGCAGACGGCCAGCTTCTTTGGCATAAAGCGGCGCCAACCGCGCCAGGACAGGAGAAAATCGCCGACAACCTGCTGACCGAAGGCCTAGCCGCTGTCGGGCGTTCGGGTGAAACGGTAGTCAGGGCCGTCACCGGCTATGGCAAGCATCTGCTAGTAGGCGCCGATCGCGTCATTGACGAACTGACCGCCAACCGTCTGGGTGTCTGCAAAGCAAGCGACGGCCGGGCGCGAAGCCTGATTAATATCGGCGGTCAGGATGTCAAGGTCATTCGCCTGTCGGCCAAAGGCCAGATGACCGGTTTCAAGATGAACGACAAATGCGCCGCCGGTTGCGGTCGTTTTTTCGAGGTGGCGGCGCGCATCCTCGACACGGAAGTCGGGTCCTTCGCCACCCTGGCCGCAAACGCCGCCGAGGCGGCGCGTATCAACAGCACTTGCGCTGTCTTCGCTGAAAGCGAAATTGTCTCGCTGATGGCCCAGGGGGTGGTCAAGGAAAACATCATCGCCGGATTGCACCAGTCAGTCGCCAGGCGCATTGCCGGTCTCTGCGCCGGCGGTGCACTCGAGGACGACATCTATCTCGACGGCGGCGCCGCGCAAAACCCAGGTCTGGTGCACGCCCTTGAAGATGAACTCTGCCGTGATTTGCATGTCCTGCCCCTGCCGCAATTTACCGTCGCCTATGGGGCGGCGATAAGCGCCGCTATGGCCGATTCAGCCGCGGCCAAGAACTCATCCTGATATTGTCTGTCGGGGGAAGAGAAAAGCGCGTCAGTAAATATCTGGTATATCTGGTCGTGTAGAGTTGTTTCTGTAAATTATTAGGTAATACCTACCCAAACCGGACCATGTTAAGGTTCGGTAATGAGAAGATGTCCTGCCTGCGAATATAGCCGTGGATGGCAATTATCCGATGGACGATATAAATGTCGTCGATG
>JAIRRG010000186.1 GCA_031256095.1 Desulfobulbaceae bacterium | reverse complement strand
AGAAAAAGGCTGGCCCGAATGCGCCGGGGCCGGTGGCGCTGCCCGCGGGTCGCGCTTGGTTCATGGCGAATAGTTTCTCGCTGCCCGTTTTTTCTTCCTTGCCATGATTCATGGCTTTGCCGCCAGCCGCTCCTTTAATCATCGCGGCCAGCGGTTGTCCGCTTTCCCCACCGGTAATTCCCGGTGGCAACATCCTGCCTCCTCCTTCGGTGGTAAGCTTGGCCGGCGTCATCATCATATAGGTGAGACCATGGCATTTAATAGTTTTTCGTTGTACCTGTTGCCGACGGCATGCCTGGTATTGGGCATCGTCGCCGGTTTTGTCGTCCGCAAGCTGATTGTCGAGGGTGATCAGCAGAAGATTGAGGAAAACCGCAAGAAAATCACCCAAGATGCCCTTGCCGACGCTGATCGGATCACCAAAGAGGCGCGTCTGCAGGCCAAAGAAGAAGCTTACCGCACCAAACAGACTCTCGAGCAGGAGATCAAAGCCGAACGCGACGAACTGAAAGATGAACAGCGCCAGTTCGCCCGCAAACGGGAAAGCCTGAAGAAGGAGTGGGAAAGCCTCGACCGTAAGACCGCCGAAATGCAGCGGGCTGAGGAAAAAATCCACGAGCAGGAGCAGGCCGTTGTTGAAAAAAATAGTCAGGCTGATGAGCTGCTTGACCAGCAGCGGCGAGAACTTTCCCGGATTGCCGGCATTTCCAGCGACGAGGCGAAAAAACAGTTGATGGAGGCCTTGGTCAGTGAGGCGCGCATGGAAGCCGCCAAGCGCCTCGTGAAGATCGAAAACGGAATGCGGCTGGAGGCCGACCGCAAAGGCAAGAACATCCTGGCCCTGGCCATTGCCCGCTACGCCGGTGAGTACGTGGCCGACAAAACGGTCTCCATCGTTCCTCTGCCCAACGATGAAATGAAGGGAAGAATTATTGGCCGCGAAGGCCGTAACATCCGCGCCATTGAGGCCGCCACCGGCATCGACATCATCATTGACGACACGCCGGAAGCGGTTGTTTTATCAGGATTTAATCCGGTGCGCCGCGAAATTGCCCGTCAGGCGCTGTTGCAACTGATTGGCGATGGCCGCATTCATCCCGGCCGCATTGAGGAAGTGGTGGCCAAAATCACGAAGGAGATGGACACGTCAATTCGTGAAGCGGGTGAGCAGGCGACCTTCGATGTTGGTGCCCATGGCGTCCACCTCGAATTGATAAATCTTTTGGGCAGGCTGCGCTACCGCACCAGCTACGGCCAGAACGTCTTGCAGCATTCGCTGGAAGTGGCTTTCCTCTGTGGCATCATGGCCGCGGAAATCGGCGTCGATGTCAAGGTTGCCAAACGTGCCGGACTGCTGCATGATATTGGCAAGGCAGTAGATCACGAGGTGGAAGGTTCACACGCGATCATTGGCCGCGACCTGGCGAAAAAATATGGCGAAAGCGATGAAATTGCTTACGCCATCGGCGCCCATCATGAAGATCAGCCACCGGTTGGGGTCATCGACGTGCTGGTACAGGCCGCCGACGCCTTGTCCGGCGCCCGGCCCGGCGCCCGGCGCGAGATGCTGCAAAGCTACGTTAAACGCCTCGAAGATTTGGAGGCGATTGCCAATGCCTTCAAAGGCGTCGAAAAATCCTATGCCATTCAGGCTGGGCGCGACCTGCGCATCATCGTCGATTCGCTGCGGATCAAAGACGATGAGGCAATTCTTTTGAGTCAGGATGTGGCCCGGTCGATTGAGGAAAAACTGACCTATCCCGGCCAGATCCGGGTGACGGTCATTCGCGAAACCAGAGCCGTCGAATACGCGAAATAGATGAGGAAAGCATGGTCTCTCTTGACGAACAACTGGCGCTGATTGGCCGCGGCGCGGTCGAGTGCATCGCCCACGAGGAGTTGGAAAAAAAATTGCGGCGGTCACTGGCGACCGGTGTGCCGCTGAAAATAAAGGCCGGCTTTGACCCAACCGCCGCAGACCTGCATCTGGGGCACACGGTACTCTTGCAAAAATTGAAGCATTTTCAAGATCTTGGCCATGAAATTTATTTCCTTGTCGGTGACTTTACGGCGATGATCGGCGATCCGACCGGCAAGTCGGAGACCCGCAAGGCCTTGACGCGAGAAGACGTATTGCAAAATGCCGAAACCTATAAAGAGCAGGTCTTCAAAATCCTCGATCCTGGCAAAACCAAGGTGGTTTTCAACAGCGCCTGGCTGGGGGCCTTGACCTCCTACGACATGATTAAACTGGCTTCGCAACTGACGGTGGCGCGAATGCTCGAGCGTGAGGATTTCAAACAACGTTTCGAGTCGCAGCGGCCCATTTCCATCCATGAATTTCTTTATCCGCTGATTCAAGGCTATGATTCGGTGGCGATTGAAGCCGATGTCGAGCTCGGCGGCACCGATCAACTCTTTAATCTCCTGATGGGCCGCGACCTGCAACGGGCCAGAGGCATGGAACCGCAGGTGGTCTTGACCATGCCGCTGTTGGAGGGTTTGGATGGCGTCAACAAGATGAGCAAATCGCTCGGCAACTACATTGGCATCACCGAGGCGCCGGAAAATATCTACGGCAAGGTGCTGTCGGTTTCCGACACCTTGATGTTTCGCTATTACGAACTGCTGAGCGACCTGAGCGCCAAAGAAATCGCCGGGCTGAAGACCGGCGTCGACGACGGCAGCCTACACCCGAAAGAGGTAAAAAAGCGTCTTGCCCGTGAGTTGACCGCCCGTTTTCATGACCAGCAGGCGGCCCAGGCCGCCGAAGCGGAATTTGAAAAGGTCTTTCAGAAAAAGGAGTTGCCCGACGATATTGCCGAAGTGGTACTGGCCAGGGGCGAGGCAATTTGGTTGCCGCAACTGCTGCTCGACGCCGGCTTGGTCGCCTCCACTTCCGAAGGGCGGCGCATGATTCAGCAAGGGGCCGTGACGGTGGCTGGCGACAAGGCGGGCGACGTCAATGCGAAAATTGCCGCCATGGGCGAAGTCATTGTCAAAGTTGGCAAGCGGCGCTTTGCCAAGGTGAGGTTTGTCTGACCGCTTCCCTTTCTGTGATCAACTGGCAGGCGAATACAGTATCAGCATAAGTTTCTAAATTTTCCCTCTTGTTTTACTGTCTTCCCTCGGAGACAATAAGGCATGAAATACGAAATCAGGCAAGCGCCGCCATTTGAAAAATGGTTTTCCGGACTCAAAGATGCCCTAGCCAAACAGCGCATTCTTGCCCGCTTGGCCAGGGTGGAGAACGGTAACTTGGGTGATTACAAGGTATTCGATGCATCATTGAACTGCGAATATTTTACGGCCCAGGCTACCGCTTATATGGAAGAATCCGGGACGGGCGCGTTCTCTTTCTCTTGGTGGGTGGCGATAAAACGTCACAGCAAAGCGATATAGACAAGGCGAGGAAAATACTGGAGGAAATTCAGGATGAAAACCAAACCATTTGATATTGCCGAGCACCTTGAAACCGATAAGGATATTCGCGGCTTTCTCGAAGCGGTGTTGGCCGAAGGCGATGCCAGCGACTATCTGCACGCCTTAAATATCGCCGCCCGGGCCAAAGGCATGACCGAGATTGCCAGGCAGGCCGGGGTATCCAGGAGCAGCCTCTACAAATCTCTGGCCGAAGACAGCAACCCGCGATTCGATACCATCCTGAAAGTTACCAAGGCTCTTGGGTGTCGGCTGGCTGTGGCCTGAACGTTGCCCGCCGGTCGCTGCTGGCTTGGCTGTCGCCTCTTCATTACCCCAAAGATGCTGGATTTTCCCCGGGTACGAGAGAGATTGAGACGATTTGCTCGTATATTTGATTAGTGTTGCCGTTGAGGCTTGGTTGGGATGTTCTGCCGGGGAATATGCCGGGGCGAGGCGCGGAGGGAAAGTCATGAAGACCGGCCACGAAAAAAACTACGATTATCTGATAAC
>JAIRRG010000146.1 GCA_031256095.1 Desulfobulbaceae bacterium | reverse complement strand
CCGCGAACGAAGTGAAGCGGGAAGCAACCCATGTCCTGGAAAAATTGAAAAATGGATTGCTTCCGCCACGCTTCGCTCGCGGCAGGCTTACTTCGCTCCTCGCAACGACGCAGACCATTATGTCGTCGCGAGGCGCGGCAGTATCGCGCCGTGGCGATCCAGTGTTTTCTGGCAATCCAGTGTTTTCTGGATTGCTTCGTCACTTCGTTCCTCGCAAAGACAGGGGCGGGAAATGGTCGTCGTTGCGACCGCGAACGAAGTGAAGCGGGAAGCAACCCATGTCCTGGAAAAATTGAAAAATGGATTGTTTCCGCCACGCTTCGCTCGCGGCAGGCTTACTTCGTTCCTCGCAAAGACAGGGGCGGGAAATGCTTGTCGTTGCGACCACGAACGAAGTGAAGCGGGAAGCAACCCATGTCCTGGAAAAATTGAAAAATGGATTGCTTCGTCACTTCGTTCCTCGCAAAGACAGGGGCGGGTTTCAAACCTGTCCCGGTTTGTGGGCATCGCCGATTGTCCATAAAAAAAGGGGATGCGGCATAGCCGCATCCCCCAAAATCAAGCGCAAGCAAACAGTGGACTAGAACTTCAGGTCAAGAGACACACCGAAGCCCAATGGATTGTTATCGGCGTCTTCGATATTAAGGTAGCCGAGCATGGCGCTAATGGTCGCGCCGTCAGTAACCTTATACTGGGCGATGCCGCCAATTTCCCAGATGTTCAAAGAGTTGATACCATTCACATAGCGATTGTTACCCAAGTAGGCCCCTCTACCATAATCAGCGTTCATATAGGTGCCTTCCAGGGTCAGCGTCAGCCGGTCAGAGGCCTGGACGCTGGGGGCGACGTTAACGAAGTAGGCATCACCATCGGGGCTACCAATCAGAACACCAGTGCCGAGGAAGCCAAGGTCTTTGGTGGTCGGCTGCGACAACATAACAAACGGGGCATATTCGGCTTGCTTGCCGCCGCCGAAGTCGGGGCTGGCGGTATAGCCGTTGAGGGAGGCGCCAGCCATAGCCGAGATGGCGACGCCATTACCGAGCGGGAATTTGGCGGCAACATAGCCACCCCAGCCATCATCGCCGGTGGTGCTCTTGTTGGACCACCCTTCTTTGGCGCTGTTAACGGCATTATTATAGTAGCCGCCTGCCTGATAATCAGCTTGCTTGTAGGCGAGTTCCGCCCATATTTTAATATCATTGGGCAGTTTGCCGTTGACCAGGATGTCAGCGGCGGCGCCACTGTAGTCGTAGGCGGTCTGCTGATCATCACGATACAAAACCGTACCGTTCATGCTCCAGTCGCTGTTGAATTTTTGGATCAGGTCGATGCCATACTGGTTGACATTATTCAGACCGTCAGTATAGGTAGCATCACCAAGCAGCGGATCGACGCGGAGTTTCTCGTAGAAAGCATACAGAGTCGTCTGATCAGTGGCGTACTTGGCGCGCAGGAAGGTAAAGTTATCAGTGGTGCCAGCGCGCAGGAAGTCGTTGGTGAAGTCGTCGTAGCCAAGGCCGCCCTCAAGGACGACCGGTCCCATCGGCACGCCGACATAACCGACATCGACCCAGATGTTGCTTTTGGTGTTAGTGGCAGCATAAGCAACGGAGCCCCCTGTACCGCCGCCACCGGGAGGATTGACGGTAGAGCCCGTGTTGCCTTCCCAGGTGCCGTCAGCCAAGCGGAAACGGCCAACCGCGTAGGCGCCGCCTTTGGTGTTGATCTGGAATTGCAGGCGGATACGGGAGTTCCAAAAACTGTCACTTTGATTTACCGGGACCTTCGTTGAATGAATTCCCGCTCCGCCGGCGAGGCCATTATAATTATCCTCATAGTTGTAACGGGCGCGGGCGTCACCGCTAAAGGTGATTTCAGCGGCGCTGGCGCTGGCGGCAATGGTCCCGGCGAGCATCAAGCCCGCGGTCACGGCAATGATCTTCTTCATAGCTTTCTCCTTGTAAGAACTTACAGCTTGCACGGGCCTGCCAATCCCAACCCGCTCCACAACAGCAATTAAACAACGGTTCACCACAACTTATTGAAAGCGATTGTAAGCCCGTTATTTGCCGATGGCAAGTTTTTTTTACAAAAATATTTAATTTTTTATACCGCCCTGTTCTTTTCCGGCCGGGGCGGCGGCTTTTGCCGGCTCCGACACGATATGGTAGCCAACCAGCACGGTGCTGTCATCGAGGGTAAAACCGAGAAACGTGCGGCCAGGCCGTTCGGTGACGACCAGTTCCAAACCATCCGCCGCCTTGCCGCCGAACGGCTGCGGCATGCCATAGTCGGAGATAGAGCCGCCAAGGCGCCCGGTCTTCCAGCTTTCCCGCATCCCGGAGCCATCCCAAACCAGATGCTCCATTCTGCCGCCGTTGTATTCGCGGCTGTTACGCAACCACGTATTGACAAAGGCCGCCTTGTTGGCGCTGACGATGATCTCCTTCTTGCCGCCGTCGCCGTCAATGACCAAGATGCGGGCCGGGATGTAGCGAAGCACACGGGCGCCGTTGTCGCTTTTGTCGTCGATTGGCGCCGGGCCGATGTAGTTTCGGCTGCCGCCGTATTCATCTTTGCTGACCCAGAGCAGTTCTCCCCGCCAATTAAAAATTTTCAGCTTGCTGTGGGCATCAATGGCCGCCACTTCGAGTTTGCCGTCGCCATCGACGTCAAGCCAGGCAAAATCAAATACGCCG
>JAIRRG010000114.1 GCA_031256095.1 Desulfobulbaceae bacterium | reverse complement strand
GGCGAATCAAGCCTGTTGGATGACAACAGCAATCGGACGGCGTCAGTGCGAGCGCCAGCTCAGGCGCCCGCGCCCACGCCCGTCGCCTCGATCAGCGAGCGGCAGAAAAAAAAGCGGGTTGTTCACGAAGCCAGCGCCATGGATAGGCCGGTGGCCCGCGTTGGCCTGGAAAAGGAAATTGGCGCCCTGATGAACGATTTGCACCGCCAGGGCCAGCTTGGCCGCGATGAACGCTGCGCCTGGATGGTCTATGATGTCGAAAACGGCCAGCCGCTGGTCAACATCAACGGTAACCAGTTATTTCAGGCCGCTAGTATGATCAAACCTCTGATTGCCCTGGCCTATTTCCATCAGGTACGGGCCGGCAAGCTGTCGTACACGCCGAAAGCCCGGCAGATGGTTGAGCGGATGATCCAGAACAGCAGCAATGAGGCCGCCAACTGGGTGATGCGGCAGGTTGGCGGGCCGGATGCCTGCGCCCGGGTTCTGCACGGCAACTACGGCAAAATCCTCCGCAAGACCCAGATCGTCGAATACATACCGCCCGGCGGTAAAACCTATCGTAACAAGGTGATTCCCAGCGATTACGCGCGCTTTTTGGTTGCCCTGTGGGATATGAAACTGCCCTACAGCCAGGAGATGCGGCGGGTGATGGCCTTGCCGAGGCACAACCGCATCTATCAGGGGACAACCATTCCCAAGGGCACTCTCGTCTATAACAAGACCGGCTCGACGGCGCGGCTATGCGGCGATATGGGAATCCTCGTGCCGCCGCCGCACAGCGGCGCTCCAGCCTACGCCATGGTTGGGGTCATCGAGCGTGGCAGCAACGCCGATGATTATTCTTCCTGGATTAGACAGCGCGGCAACGTTATCCGCCAGGTGTCGAGCCTGGTGTATAAAGAGATCCACGCCGCCCAGCGATAAGCGGCCGGTTTTTTTGCGGCGATGGCGGTTTACGTGCGCCCACCGCCATCGAAACGATTAGGAAAATCTCTCGATCACCCACATGAGCAAAGGGCTTTGCCGCTGGCGATGGAATGCGATCTTTTCCGCCGCTTTGCCTCGACAAACCGCCGGTGGTTGGTGGAAAAGCGGCGCATCGTTTTTAACCGTTACTTTCCCGTCTCTTCCTGAGTAAAGGGGTTGTTCATGACCTTTCATCGTTTTGCGTCATTTTTTTTGCCACTTTTCATCGCCGTGATGGCCGTAACCGCTGCCGCCGTGGCCGCGCCGCAACCGGTGACGCTGCGGGTTTTTTACAGCTCGAACCTGCATGGTGAAATTGCGCCTTGCGGCTGACCGGCAGGCCGTCTGGGCGGTCTGTCCAGAAAACAGCAAGCGATGAAAGATATTGGCGCTGACAATGCGCCGTCCCTGCGCCTCGATGCTGGCAATGACCTGTGCGAAAGACCTGTACTCGAGCAGCGGCGCCAGCTGACGGTAGCCAAGGGGATAATCGATATCTATGTGGCCATGGGCTACGACGCGGTGGCGGTCGGCGCCAACGATCTGGCGGTAGGCGTCGATTTATTGAAGAAAAACAGGAAACTGACCTGGCTTTCGGCCAATCTCCGCGACCAAGAGGGACAAGTCCTGTTTCCGGCCAGCGTCGTTCTCAGCCGTGGGGCCTTGCGAATTGGTGTCATCGGCCTAACTGGGGCGGTACCGGCTAACGAAACCAGCCTGCGGCTTGCCGATTGGCGTCCCCGCTTAACTGAAGCGGTCAACGCTTTGCGCCGGGATTGCCATTTGCTGGTGGTTTTGTCCAATCTCAGTGCCACCGACGAGGCCGAAATGATGAACAACTATCCAGACATCGACCTGATCATTACCGCCGACTCCATCATCCGCGGCAATATCACTCCACGCTCCGGCTCCGAGGGGAAACCCTGGCAGGTTCAGACCATAAGCGAAGGTAAGGCATTGGGCGTGCTCACCTTGTCCGGCAAAGAGCCGCCGCCATCCATACCGATGAACTGGGAGAACAAGACCGCCACCGTTCCTTTGGTGATGACTCTGCCGGAAGATCCGGCCATCGCCGATATGGTACGGCGCATCGAACAGGCGAGCGCGGCGCAGTAAATGGCCAGCTCTGTTCTGGACGTTTCGTCGCTTGACGCCGATGGTCTCGCCGACCTTGGCCACCTAAGCAGCCCGCCGAGCCGTCCACGGAACCGCTTGCGGCTGGCCCTGCCCGGTGAACGCTTACGGGCGGTTCAGGTCGGCGATTTTTTCCTGCCCGAAGAAATCATTGCTGCCCACCCTGGCCGCGTGTCCGCGCCCTGTCCCTATTTCGGGCGTTGCGGCGGCTGTGATCTGCAACATGCTAATTATCGGCTGCAACTGGCTTTGAAAGGTCAAATGCTGCGCGGCCTTTTTGCCGCCAGTCAGGAGACTGAAACGCGGGCCATGGCCGAGCGTATCCCCGTGGTTCTGCCGTCGCCGCGGACTTTCGGTTATCGGCAACGGCTGCGCCTGCTTGTGAGCGAGCGCGGTTTGGCCTTCCGCGGCTTTCACTCCCGTCAAAGCGTGACCATCGGGCACTGCCTGTTGGCGCGACCGGAAATCACAGCGGCACTGGCCGCTATCGCAGCCAGCAAAGATTTCAACACTGTGCTCGAGCTGGCCGAGGAGGTGGAATTCCTCCTTAATCCTGACCTCAACAAGGTTGATTTGCTGATCCGCCTGACGCGCCCCAGCCGCCCAGCGGGCCGCGCCTGCGCCCGGCGTTTTCTTGAGATGACGCCTGCTTTGGGCCGTATCTTTTTTTACGGTGAAAATTTTTCGCGAGAGTCGCCAATTTGCCGTGATGGCGTCGCTGATGACGAGCCGCTTTCCCTGACCTATCCACCCAGCGCGACGTTGCCGCAAGGGGCGGTGCTGCGTTGGCCGGTCGGCGGCTTTTCCCAGGTCAATATCGAGCAGAATCACGCCCTCTTGCAACGAGTCGTCTCCTGGGCGGCCCTAGGCAAAGACGATAGCGTTTTGGAGTTATTTTGCGGCTCTGGCAATTTTTCCATGCCGCTGGCCCGGCGGGCAAAATCCCTTGTCGGTGTTGAAGGGCAGGGGGCGGCCATTCGCCAGGCCAGGGACAATGCTCGCCTGGCCGGTCTTGACAACTGCCGTTTCGAAAAGGCGAAGGTCCATGATTTTTGTCGGGCCCTGGCCGCAGGCGGCGAGCGCTTTTCCTTCATCCTCCTTGACCCGCCACGGGCCGGTGCCCCAGGTCTGGCCGGGGCCATCAGACGATTATGTGACGGGCGGCTCCTTATCATCTCCTGCGATCCGATAAGTCTTGTCC